>CAZRFO010000051.1:0-8254 GCA_964599515.1 uncultured Eggerthellaceae bacterium
CACCAGTGCCAATTACTTCGCGAATTTTATCAACTGGAATATGAAGCGTTTCAATACGTGGAGCAGTATCGCGCAAAGATGTACGTGGTTCAGGGATTTGTTCTAGCATAGCTTTTAAGATAAATGCCCTGCCCTCTTTAGCTTGAGCAAGTGCCTTACCCAAAATTTCTGTAGAAAGGCCTTTTGCTTTGTTGTCCATCTGAAGTGCGGTAATGCCTTTTTCCGTACCGCAAACCTTGAAGTCCATATCTCCCAAGAAGTCTTCAAGGCCTTGAATGTCTGTTAAGATTTCTACGCCGTCTTCTTCTTTAATTAGGCCCATAGCAACACCTGAAACAGGACGCTTTAGCGGAACACCAGCATCCATCAAAGCAAGCGTAGAACCGCAGGTAGAAGCCATAGAAGAAGAACCGTTTGATTCCAAAACCTCTGATACCACGCGAATAGAATATGGGAATTCTTCTTCACTTGGAATCATAGGACGAAGAGCGCGTTCTGCAAGTGCACCATGTCCAACTTCGCGGCGTTTTGGAGCACCCATGCGGCCAACTTCACCAGTGCAATAAGGAGGGAAATTGTAGTGATGCATGTAGCGCTTGCCTTCAACCGGTTCAATTGTGTCAAGACGTTGCCATTCGTTTAGCATACCCAATGTTGCAATAGATAAGACTTGCGTTTGTCCGCGCTGGAAAAGCCCAGAACCATGTACGCGAGGCAAATAGCCTGGCTTAATAAATAACGGACGAACTTCATTTGTTGCACGTCCATCTACACGCTCGCCAGTTTCAATTATCATACGACGCATTGCACGTTTTTCTAGCGCTTTGCATGCAGCGGCAATATCGCTTGCCCACATTGCGTTTTCTTCTTCTGTGAAAGATTCTGCCTTAATGCGTGCCTTAAGTGCTTCAACTTTTTCAAGGCGTGAGTGTTTATCTGCATCTTTAAGGGAAACAGACATTTCATCATAGTAAGCATTGATACGCTGCGCAATGCAAGGGTCTGCCTCGTGCAACTTGAATACAAGTGGCTCTGGTGCAACCATATCAAGGAAGATTTGTTGTTGTTCACAAAACGCCGCGATTGCTTCTTGGCCAAAGTTCATTGCTGCAAGCATGTCTTCTTCTGTGATTTCATCTGCACCAGCTTCAACCATAGAAATAAAGTCTTTTGTACCTGCAATTGTAAGTTCAAGGTCAGAGTGTTCTTGTTCTTCATAACTTGGGTTAACAATGAATTCTTTAGTATCAATGTCTCTTGCAATGCGAACACATGCAGCAGGACCTTCAAACGGAGCGCCGCCAACCATCAAAGCAGCGGAAGCACCCATAACACAAATTACATCTGGAGCATTTTCTTTGTCACACACAAAAGTCGTAGCAACAATATGAACTTCTTGTTTGAATCCTTCTGGGAAACCAGTACGAATTGGACGGTCAATCATACGAGCAGTAAGCGTGCCATATTCAGAAGGTTTAGATTCACGCTTTAGATATCCGCCAGGAATGCGCCCAACAGAATACATCTTTTCAATAAAATCAACAGTTAGCGGGAAAAAGTCGTAATCTTTTTCATCTTTAGAAACAACGCTTGTAACCAAAACAGTTGTTTCACCTTGGCTAACCAACACAGCGCCTGTTGTCTGCTTTGCTAGTTCGCCAGTTTCAAACTTGTAGTCTTTACCATAAAGACTAAACTCATGAACAATCTTTGTCATATTTCTCCAATCTCTAGGCCGTATTGCCAATGAGCTTCTTTGGCTTTCGCCACGAGCAGGTTTGCCCTTACAAACCCGACCGCTAAAACTTAAACCTCCAAAACAAGAAGGCTTTGCTGCAACTGATTAAACATGGCGCTAGCTCAAAAAAAATTAAGCCGGCTTTTACAGCATAAGGCCCGCTCAAGGCGGGCCCCCAATGAACGCTAGATATTGTCGCGAATGCCAAGTTTCTTAATAAGAGCACGGTATTCTTCAATATCGCGTTCTTTAATATACTTGAGCAAACCACGACGCTTACCAATAAGCATCATCAAACCACGACGGGAATGATTATCCTTCTTGTGAACCTTAAGATGTTCGGTAAGGTTACGAATGCGCTCTGAGATGATAGCAACTTGTACTTCTGCGCTACCAGAATCATTGGCATTTTTACCGAATTCCGCAATGAGTTCAGCTGTGCGCTCTTTGCTGATGCTGAGTTTATCAGCCATTTTGACCACCCTTTCCGCGAAATATCGCTTAAACATTTAAGTTTTAACTCACTTGAGACTGAGAAATCATGCGGTGGAACATGAAAGCTAAGTAACAAGCGTCGTGCTTACGCACAAGCAAGCATAATAATAGTTTTACCTGATGAGTGCAAGAAAATACACATGTTTTATAAAGCAATGAACATTTATTGGCTCAAACGGTGCATTATTTGTAGCATTTTTTGGTTTACAAGTGAGTTTCAAAAAATCGCACATCAAAATTTATCGTAATCTTTGCGCGCGCATTTACAATTACGCTATTCACTTGCCAACCGAACTACAATCTATTCTTCTACAGGTTTTCCTTCGCCGTTTAATTCTTCTTTAAGAGCTTTAATTAACTGGTCAGCACATGATGTTGGCTTTCCGCCGCACGTGTTACCTTCCCAAACGCTTGCAAGTTCTTCAACAGTTTTGCCCTTTGCAATAGCAGAAATTGCTTTAAGGTTTCCATCACAGCCGCCGTAAAATTTAACGGATTTAACAACATTTCCGTCTAATTCAACATCTATCATGCGCGAGCATGTACCACGCGTAAAATGTCTTGACATATACCTCTCCTCTTTCTTATAAACAGCATCTTTATCAAAATCAAATTTAAAAGAACAACATCCACATTAGGTAAATAGTATGAATCCTAATTATGTTATGTCTTTCACCAAAACGGCAAGTGCCTTAATTTGAGCATTCAAATGAAGCCTTGCCCAGGTGTCACAAAATTGAAGAAAATAAACAAGACTAGATTCATCGCAATCCATTTTTGATACATCGTCAAATTTTGACATCAATAACGCATACATCCACGAAATTTGCAAAGCTGAATAAGAATATGAATCATATTCTGTAGCGCATTCGTGGCACAAAATGCCACCTTCAGAAAAAGAAAAATCAAGTGAAGCGCTAGCGTTGCTGTTTAAATCAACAAGTTCGCCACATGAAACACAAACAGTAAAAGAAGGTTTGAACCCAACGAAAGCACAAGCCTTCAAAAAACAAGAAACCAGCAATAAATAGCACGACTTTGTATTTGATTTTTCTAGATGAGAAATGCATCCAACAAACAAATCGTACAATTTCGCAACCGCAAGATTTTCATGCGTTATTTTATTGAAGACTTCGCAAAGAGCACTCGCACAAGTTGACTGTTCATAAGCCATGCGAAGTTTCACGTGCGAATTTTTAAGTCTGCATTCTTTTACGATGCTCAGGTTTTTTCCTTGCGTCAGCAAAACATCAACTTCGCTAAAAAGCTCAAGTCTTGACGCAAGACTGCCTTGCGGTTTGCGAGCACCTTTTGCTATAGCTTGAAACTTAGAACCGTCCTTGCTAAGAAAACTAATTATTAGGTCAGATTCGCCTAGTTTAGTTTTCTTTATAACAATTCCCGCTTCCCAAAATGTTTTACTTGCCATAAACGTTTTACCAGCTTGTGCGCTTATCCGGTAATTGAAGATACAGAATTATCACTTGTCCAATAAACTGTTCCCGTCACTGTACGCGTTGAAAGATAAATTGTTTCCCCCAAAAAGCTTGTATATGGCTGAGCTTCAATAGAAAAAGAAACAGCATCTGAGCCGCTGTACGAAACAGAGTTAAGCGACGAAATTAGATACGAGGTGCCAGAAATCGTAACTGTTTCATCTGCCACAAGCAACTCTTTAGTTAATTGTTCAAGTTCCGATGCTCTAGATACAGCATAATAGATCACCACCTCAGAGCCTGAATTTAACTTAGTTCCCGCTTCTGGGGAACAAGAAACAATTGTTCCTTCGCTTGAATCTTCTGTGTAGTACCGCTCAAGTGTGACACTGTAGCCTTCTGCCTCTAGTGTTTCTTTGGCTTCATCTTTATCTTTGCCAACTACATCTGGAACAGTATAAGCTATAGCAGCAGTTAAAACTATTGGATAAGCAGCCTTAACTTTAGACCCCTGGTCTGGGCTAACACTCAAAACGCTATCTTCTGCTTCATTTGATTTTTGGTATTCAATAGAAAAATTTTCATATCCTTCTTTTGCGAGCAGCTCTTGCGCTTCCTCTATATTCAAGCCAACAACATTAGGTATAACCCTAGAAACAGAAACATGAATAATGACTTCCCCGCCTTCTTCAATACGCGAACCCGCACTTGGATCCATCAAAAGAACAATTCCCTCTTCGTCGTCTGACTTTACTTGCTCAACGCGAACAGTGAAACCTTTTTCTTTGAGTAAATCTTGCGCATCTGTTTGGGAAAGCGCCACGACATCTGGGACTTTAATGCCACCCCAGAGTTCAAAGTACCACGTTACACCTGCAACAGCTGCTGCAATAACTATTAGCAAAGCAGCAATAACAAATGGAAGTTTGCTTCGCTTTTTTGGCTCATCTTCGCTGTCAACTCTAAAAGAGCGCACATTAGAATATCCACCTTCATCAGAAACAGAAGGCATTTCAAGAGTTGCCCCCTTTTCCCAAAGGAAAGGTCCGTCCTGTTCATCTGTAGACACATCTAAGCCGTGAAGCGCTTCAATGCTAGCAACATCAGTTGAAGAATCTTTTGATGAATCATTTAAAGAATCTATTAATAGTTCTTCAGAAGAATTTGAGCTTTGTTTTGGCTGAACAACTTGTGTCTTTTGATTTCCAAAAGTATCGTCTTGCAAAGTATCCAAACTTGCAGACTCATTTTGTGTATCCAGAACAGCCGCAGTTTTTGTTTCTGCTGTTTCCTTTTGTTCTAAAGGCGAATCTTCTTCAAGAGAAATCTGAGGCAAAATAATCGTAGATGCTTTAGATGAAGCGCTTAAATCTGCACCGCATTCGTTGCAAAATTTTGCGCCTTCCCTATTTTCACAATTACAATTTGGGCAAATCATAGTGCGTTTCCTTTGTGTTCGATTTGCGTGTTTTACATAGTATAAAACCAAAAATTAGCGGCATATATGAAGAAGCCTTAAATACCTTCGCCATAACCAAATCTACGAATTTGAGTGGCGTCTTTGCGCCAATTTTTTCGGACTTTAACTCTAAGGTCAAGCCAGCAGCGACACCCGAGTAAAGTTTCAAGGTCGGCTCGCGCACTTTGTCCAATTAGACGAATAGACTTACCACCTTTTCCAATAATGATTCCTTTTTGGCTTTCACGTTCCACGTAAATATTGGCATAAATTCTGTATATGTCTTTTTTCTTGTCATATTCAAGTTCTTCAACCATAACACCTATTGCGTGGGGCACTTCATCTTCAAAATTTCGCAGAATTTTTTCGCGGATGAATTCAGCAATAAGAACTTCTAGCGGCTGGTCTGTTTCCATGTCTGGAGGAAACCACGCAGGACCTTCATCCATACAATAAACAACTTCTTCTAGAAACGCTTCAACATTTTTGCCTGTCACAGAAGACAAAGCAACAAATGCGTCCCACTTGCAAAGATTTTGCGCCTTTGCCCTTTGGCTTGAAATTTGTTCCTGCGTAGCAAGGTCGCATTTTGTAAGAACGCAAATTCGTTTTGCATGCGCTGCGTTAACTTGGCTTGCAACCCACTCATCACCTTTACCAATAGGAGCGCAAACATCAATCAGAAAGGCAATAACGTCTACATCTTCTAACGCCTTTAACGCAGAGACATTTAACTCTTCGCTCAAAGCATCAATTGGTTTATGAAGACCAGGGGTGTCTACAAAAATAGCTTGAAAATTTTTCCGTGTAACAATGCCTCTAAACCTGTGTCTAGTTGTTTGAGCGGTATCTGAAGTTATGGCAAGTTTTTTGCCAAGCATGGCGTTGAGCAGGGTCGATTTGCCGGCATTAGGGCGGCCAACAAGCGCAATAAACCCAGACTTAAAATTTTCTTTATCAAGGTCTTCGTAGCTTAGAACTTCAGACAAAACTTCTCCTTATACAAAAAATAAACCTAGGATTTTAGGTAGAAAAATAATTGCGGCAACCACAACAGAAGCAATTGCACATACAAGAACAGCACCCGCAGCGCAATCTTTAGCAATGCGAGCAAGTTCATTATATCCAGGAGAACATATATCAACTACAGCTTCAACTGCAGAGTTAAGCACCTCTAACGAAAGCACAACGCCTATGCAAATTACAACTGCAAGCCACTCTGCGCTAGAAATAGAAAACACAAACCCTAAAATTATGGCAAGAAGAGCAACGCAAAGGTGAATTTTAATGTTGCGTTCTTTAACTATTGTTTGGCCAATGCCAGCAAAAGCGCACTTAAAAGCCGAAACAAGACTTTGCCTAGCCATGATTATCTTTCCGCCCAAGCGCTAAGTATCTCTTTTTCAAGAGCTTCCATCTCTTGCGCTTCTTCTTCAACTATATGGTCATAACCACATAGGTGCAAAAGCCCATGAACTATAAGCAAGCTAAGTTCTTCTTCAATTGTGGTTCCAAATTCTTCTGTTTGTCGCAGAGCAACATCTGGCGCTATTACTATGTCTCCAAGTTCGATTGTAGGTTGTTCAAACTTGTCATCTTCAACAAGTAGCATGTCATCATCAAGGCCATCGCATTCAAACGACAACACATCTGTAGGTCCAGTTTTTCCCCTATATTGTTCGTTGAGTGCAGCTATGGCGTCATCGTTTACAAAGCTTATAGAAACTTCTGTATTTTCTGGAAGTTCTTCATGCGTCAAAACAAATTGTGCCAGCTCTTCAACCGCAACCTTGCTCACTAAATCTTGACCATGGTCTATTGAAAGTATTATGTTCATTTCTATCCTTCTTTTGTTGTTTCATAAGCATTATAAAAGTTATGGTCAAACGTAAATGAAACAAGTTCTCCCATTTCACGTTTTTCTTGCGATAAACAATAATTTATCGCCGAAGAATCTATTGCATGAAAGCTTTCTGTGACAAGCGTTCCATCCGCTTCAAAAATTGCTAACTCATTTGTTCCAGTGCGCAAACGGGCGTCTTTTTTTTGCAGTTTATTGGATAATTCACGCAGACGCGCTGCGCGTCTTTTCTTTACGCTTTCAGGAATTTGATCTTCGCGTTGCGCAGCAGGTGTACCACTTCTTTGCGAATAAGGAAATACATGTATCTTCATAAAGTTTAGCTCATTAAGCAAATTGTAAGTTTCTTCAAATTCTTCTTCAGTTTCACCAGGAAAACCAACAATACAATCCGTAGAAAGAGAAATTTGCGGAATGCGCTTTCTTATACTCAAGACAAGATTTTTGAAGTCATCTGCAGAATAATTCCTGTTCATTTCTTGCAATACTTTTGAACTTCCAGATTGCAAAGGCAAATGCAAATACCTACAAATCTTTCCATCCGATTTAGCTATAAGATCAATCAACTCTTCACTAACATCCATTGGTTCAATAGAAGAAAGGCGAATTCGCACTTTAGTATTTAGCTTAATTTCAAGTTCTTCATTTTGTTCAAGAAGTTTTTTAAGAAGCGCATCAAGACGCGATGTTCCTGGAAGCGATGAGTCGTAATACGTTCCAAGGTTAATGCCAGTAAGCACTAACTCACGAGCGCCAGCCAAAACTAGGTCTTTTGCGCTTGCCAACACCTTTTTAGCTGGTACACTTGATGCCTTTCCACGCGCTACATGCACAATGCAATAAGTGCACTCATTGTTGCACCCATCTTGTATTTTTATTCCTGCTCGCGTTTTGAAGCCTTTTCCAAAGCGAATTTGACTTGAACCAGCAGATTCGCAGTCTAAAGTGCCAGAAGGCTCACTGTTTAGAACCGGCCAGTCTTCAAAGATATGCTCAACAATACTAGCTTTATTTACAACCTGCACACGCGAGTCCATGTCTATATACACATTTGGATGCAGTGTTGCAGAACATCCAGTGACATATATGTATTTAGCTTTAGAGCGCGCTATAGCTTGATGTACAGATTTTCTAGTCTTTTTTTCAGCCTCCTGAGTTACTGCACATGTATTAATAACGCAAAAGTCGCAATTTTCAAGAGTAGTAGAAACGGCCCCAGCCCCAAGAAGAGCAGCGCTTATTGAATCAGATTCAACCCTGTTTAC
>CAZRFO010000052.1:0-7226 GCA_964599515.1 uncultured Eggerthellaceae bacterium
CGCAAGAGGAAATATTGCAAGCAGCGCACCTGGAAAAGAGACAGAAAATGCTGGTATGGAAGGTGCAAGGGGTGCCTTTGTTGATGGTGTACCGGTACATTCTGTACGCTCTATGGGTTTTGTTGCAACACAAGAAGTTATTTTTGGCTCTTATGGGCAAACTTTAACAATAAAACATGACTCTTGGGACCGCCAATCGTACATGCCCGGGGTTTTATTGGGCATTCGCAGTGTAGGAGAACGCGAAGGACTTATAATAGGGCTAGAAAATTTCATGAATCTATAATTCTGTAGAGCAAGTTTAGAATTTCTAATGTTGTATCTTAAGTTGCTCAATGTTGCATGAAAAATAGAAATTGAGGTTTTCTAGAATCTTTAAAAGTTGCTAACCGAAGGAGAACTTATGACTGAAACACAACCACGCTTCGGCAGACTCATTACCGCAATGGTTACGCCTTTTGACGAATCACGTGAACTTGACTTAAACAGAGCCCAAGAACTAGCAGATAGGCTAATAGTAGGCGGAACAGATTCTATTATTGTTAATGGCACAACAGGGGAGTGCCCTACTGTTTTTTATCCAAATAAAATTGAACTTTTTAAAGCAGTTGTTAGTGCAGTAGACGGGCGTGTTCCCGTTATTGCTAATGTAGGTGATAATTGCACGGCAGACTCTGTGGACTTTGCTAAAGAGGTTCAAAAACTCGGAGTAGACGGGTTTATGACGGTTGTTCCTTATTACAATAAGCCTCCACAAGAAGGCATGTATCAGCATTTTGCGGCAATAGCATCTGCTGTTGATTTGCCAATTATTTTATATAACATCCCAGGTAGATGCGTTGTTAATATGGAAGCGGCTACTACACTTCGTCTTGCAAATGACTTTGAAAACATAGTGGCTGTAAAAGAAGCATCCGGAAAACTAGACCAAGTAGAAGCTATAGCAAAAGATGCTCCGAGTGGATTTTCAATCTATTCTGGAGATGACAGCTTAACGCTAGATGTTATGTCACGCGGAGGCGTTGGTGTTATTTCAACAATTTCAAATGTAGCCACGGCGCGCATGAAAGAAATTGTAGAACTCTATGCCAATGGTGAAGTTGAAAAAGCCTATAAAGCAAACGACGCTTTGCTTCCATTAATGAAGGGGCTTTTTGAAACCTCAAATCCAATTCTTGTTAAAGAGGCACTAAAGCTTGTTGGATTCCCTGTTGGTGGAGTTCGTCTACCTTTGGTAGATGCAACAGAAGAGCAATCTATGCGCCTTGCTCAAATCATGCGTGAAACGGGTGTTTTAGCATAATAATTTTTTGAACGGAAAAATATGGATCAAACTAAGAATCGTACCAATACTGAAACAAACAAAAAATATAAACGAAGCAGACGCGATAAGCTCCATTCAAACGAACAGCATATTAGTTTTACCTATGACCCAGATGCGGAGCCATCAGAAGACTACGAGGCTCCTAAAAGCGTTGTCCGTAATGGCTATAACAAGAAAAAACCAAAAGGAAGTAAATCTCAAAGAAAAAGAGCAAGCATTGATGAAAACGCTCTTTTGAAAATTATTCCACTTGGCGGGCTTGATGTCATTGGCAGAAATATGACAGCGTTTGTCTGTAATGGGGACATGATTGTAGATGATGCAGGACTGATGTTTCCAGATGACGACCATCCTGGAATTGACCTAATTTTGCCTGACTATAGCTATATTTTGCAACATTCTAACATGCTTAGGGGAATTTTTATCACGCATGGTCATGAAGACCACACGGGATGTATTCCTTATTTGCTTAAAGATCTTGGCTTAGACATTCCAATTTATGGAACAAGTCTTACTTTGGCTCTTGTTAAATGTAAGCTTGAGGAACATCATATAAAAAACGCAAAGCTTGTTGAAATAATCCCTGGTCAAAAAGTTAAAATGGGATGTTTTGATGTTGAATTTTTTGCAGTAAATCACTCAATTCCTGGCTCTGTTGGTGCATTTATAAAAACGCCCGCAGGTAATGTTTTGCATACTGGTGACTTCAAGCTTGATCAAACACCAGTTGATGGGGTACATACAGATTTTTGCGCGCTTGCTAGATTTGCAGAAACAGGCGTAGATCTTCTTATGAGCGATTCAACAAATGCACAACACAAAGACTTTACACGTTCAGAATCTGAGGTTGGTGTTGTTTTAAATTCCATCATAAGCAAGGCCAAAGGCAGGGTTATCGTTGCCGCATTTGCCAGCCATATTCATAGAATCCAACAGGTTTGTGATGCTGCCTATAAAAACGGACGCAAAATTGTAGTTACAGGGCGCTCTATGGTGCAAAATGTAGATATTGCACGAAAGCTAGGGTACCTAAATGTAGCAGAAGATTTTGTTATTGATAGCTACCACCAAGAAAGCATTCCACCTGAACAAACTGTAATTTTGTGTACAGGAAGCCAAGGTGAACCGCTTTCTGCTCTCTATAGAATTTCTACTGGGAGTCACAGAACTATTTCTATTGAAGAGGGCGATACCGTAATTATTTCTGCAACGCCTGTTCCTGGCAACGAGAAAGCTGTTACTCGTATTATTAATAATTTGGCTCGAGTTGGCGTAGATGTCTACGATAAAAGCCGCGCCATGGTTCATGTTTCTGGTCATGCTGGCTCTGAAGAATTAAAGATAATTTTGAGCATGGTAAAGCCAAACTATTTCATGCCAGTACACGGCGAATCTGCTCATTTACTTGCTCATGCAAATCTTGCAAAGCAAGTTGGGATTAATGCGAAAAATATATTCATCTGCGACAACGGCGATACGCTAGAACTTAAAGGTGGCAAAGTTAAACGCGGCCAGCAAGTTGAATGTGGTGTTGTTTTGGTTGATGGGCTTTCTGTTGGAGACACATCCGAGGCCGTGCTTGAAGATAGAATTGCTCTTCGCGGGCAAGGATTTGCTGTAGTTAGCGCTGCTGTTTCTTTTTCTAGGTCAACGCTTGCTGGTGATGTTGTTTTATCTATGCGTGGAATTACCGGCGGCGATGATGTCTACATTGAAAGAGAAGCTGAAAAGGTTGTAACAGGAGCATTAAAAAATGCGCTTAAGAAGGGTGCCGACAAAAAGACGCTTGAAAAAATTGCAAAGGATTCTCTTTTGTCAATTTTATGGGAAAGAATACGCCAGCGCCCAATGGTGATTGTGAATTTAATTGCCATTTAAGCTATAATTCAAAAAGCTACTTAAAACACACTATTATCACAGCAATAAGGAGCTTAAATTTTGGCACCAAACAATTCTTCTCGCAATAGAAGAAGTTCAGCTCAGGCAAATAGAAGAACTTCAAGCAAATCTGGCTCAAAAGGGCGCAAGCAGCAGCAAACAGGGTTTCTAGACGACGAAACCAAGCGCAGCATTGCTGGCGTTGTTGTCATTTTGCTTGGTGTTGTATTGTTTTTAATTGCTGTAATTCCAAATAAAGCCGTTGCAAGTTCAGCAATTTCGCTATTGTTGGCAAGCGTTTTTGGAATTGGTAGATTTATTTTGCCAATTTGCTTGCTTTTGATTGGTCTCACTTTTGTAATTCGTTCTGAAAGAGAGCATGTAAGTAGCCGTGCAGCTGTAGGATTTCTTATTATCTTTTTGTGTCTGCTTGTTATAGTTGCTTCTTTTACAGAAGGTGCTTCAACTGGCGATTTAAGTCACATGTTTGAAATGGATAATATTTCTGCACTAGGTGGGTATGTTGGTGCTGGAATTGCGTACCTTTTCTTGCTCTTATTTGGACAGTTGATTACTTGCGTAATAATGATTGGCTTCATTATTATTGCTATTTTTATAATTGGATTTTCCGTAAATTCATTCCTAAATAAAATCGAAGAACACAAATCTAAAGTTAGCGAATCTTTTGAACGCAGACAACAAGAACGTATTTCTGCTCGTGAAATGAAACAAGGTGTTTCTCATCTTGATAAGCGTGAGGCTGTTTTGCGTCGCGCCCCATTTGGAGGAACGCAAGTAGATTCAAAAAATGGTTCTTCTGCGCAAGGTAGCGCATACACACGTGTTTTTGACCCAATAGATACATATGATGATGAAGCTAACGCAAAGCATAAAACTAAACTAATAGATAGAAATTCAAAACTTGAGCAATCCAAACAAAATAGTGAAAACGATGAACAGGAACCAAATAATAACGAAACTATTTTACAAAGTGGTACTAAGCCTGCAAATTCAAAAATGACTAGAAAGCTTGGCGCTAACAAGGACTCCGCTGAAGGCGGCAAGAAATCTAACAAAAGTTCAGCAAAATCTAGCACACAAGGTGAAAGTGCTGTTCAAGCTACAAACTCAAACTTTAACCTGCCTTCTTTTGACCTTCTTAAAACTAGTAAAGGAAAGCAATCCTCTAACACATCCGACAACGAACTAAGAGAAACTGCCATGCGTCTTCAAGAAACAATTGAAGATTTTGGCATAATGATTGAAGTTGTAGGTTGGGTTGCTGGACCTACGGTTACATTGTTTAAAGTAAGTTTGCCATCGGGCGTGCGTGTAAACAGAATTAGTGTTTTAAGCGACGACATTGCTCTTGCGCTTGCTTCCCCAGGTGTTCGCATTTTTGCACCTATTCCAGGAACAAATTATGTTGGAATAGAGGTTCCAAATGCTAAACGTCAAACAGTTTTGCTTGGCGATGTTTTAAATACAGCTCCCGCAGGACCATTACAAGTAGCCGTGGGAAAAGATGTTGAAGGTAACTCCGTTGTTATAGACCTAGCCAAAGCGCCACATTTGCTTATTGGTGGCACAACTGGTTCTGGTAAATCTGTAGCTATCAATTCATTCATTATGTCAATGCTTATGAGGTCTACGCCTGAAGAAGTTCGCATGATTTTGGTTGACCCAAAGCGTGTAGAATTTACGCTATACAACGGAATCCCTCATTTGTATTTGCCTGTTGTGGAAGACCCAAAAGATGCTTCTGCTGCGCTTTCTTGGGGTGTTGCAGAAATGGAACGCCGTTTAAAACTCTTTTCTGCTGCCGGCGTTCGTAATATTGGACAATTTAATGCTAAGACAAAAGAAGAAGTTCAAGATGCGGGAGACCAAGAAGAAGTAGCACCACTACCTTATATTGTTATAGTTATTGATGAGCTGGCAGACCTCATGATGAATGTTGGCAAAGAGGTAGAGTTCAGTATTAGCAGAATTGCGCAACTTGCTCGTGCCGCGGGAATTCATTTGATTGTTGCAACACAGCGCCCATCGGCAAACGTAGTTACAGGCCTAATTAAATCAAACATCACAACGCGTATGGCGTTTACTGTGGCATCAGGTATTGACTCGCGCGTTATTCTAGATACAACCGGCGCAGAAAATCTTATAAACTATGGCGATATGCTTTTGTCTAAACCAGACTTGTCTAAGCCGCAACGCTTGCAAGCTTGTTATGTTTCTGAAGAAGAAATTAACAACGTTGTTGATTTCTGGAAAGAACAGGGTAACGTAGATTACCATTCGGAAATTTTACAAACAAATGTTATGAGTCTTGGCTCTACTACAACAGACGGGTCTGGCGGAAAAGTTGTAGCCGATGACCCACTTTTGTGGGAGGCTGCAGAAATAGTTGTTAGCGCTGGAACTGCCTCAACTTCGTATATTCAGAGGAGATTGAGCGTAGGTTATTCTAGAGCAGGTAGAATTATGGATATGCTCGAAGATAAAGGCATTGTTGGTCCATCATGTGGAAGCAAGGCTAGGGAAGTACTAGTTGATGAATTAGAACTTGAAACTTTAAAAGCATTCGAGCAAAATGATAACGAATAAAATTTCTCTTTGAAGGAGCAAATTTGGCTTATCGTGACAGTTTTGGAAGCGCGCTTCATAATCAGCGATTAAGCGTTGGTTTAACGCTTAGTTCTGCTGCGCACCAATTGCGTATAAGGCCAGATATCTTAGAGGCAATAGAAAACGAAGACTTTTCAAAAATGCCTCCTGCTAGTTATTCAAAAAGCATGATTGCTGCATATGGAAAACTACTTCGATTAAACGAACGTGAACTAATAGATTCTTATTTGAAAAAGGCTGGCGAATCGCGTACAGAAAATTTCCCTAGATCCAGCGAATCAATTAATGGTTCTTATTCGTCGTCTAGGCAAAACCAAGCAAGAACTTCTTCTACATATGCCAACAACATGAATGCTGGATCTAACACTTTGCCTAGGCGCTCAAATACAGGAAACGCTCCTGCTGGTCAAAAACGCTCACGGTCCTTTGCTATTCCTGACTTAAATTTTGGAAGCAACACTAAAACACCAACAGCGTCTGGCCGTAAAAGGCTTGACTACAACCATTCTATTTATTCAGACTCGTATCAACCTTCATATGTGGCAGCAGCAAATAAAACAAGAAGAAAAAACAAGTCTGCACAAGGTTATGGAGCGTCTTCTGGTTATGGAGCGTCTTCTGTAAATACGCCAAATGCGCCTTCTGCGCTTATGTCTAAACTCCCATTTATATTAATTGCGCTAGTTCTTGTTTTGGTGCTTGTGTTTCTTATGACATTTGTATTTGGTAAGGGTTCTTCTGGCGGTACAAATTCAACAGAGCAAACCCAATCCATTACTGGTCTTACAGACCCGGGTGATGACTCTGCAGCAGAGACACCTCAGGTAATTCGCATTGCTCCAACAGCTGCAGTATTTAGTTATGAAGTTGCAAGCGGCTCTCAAGCTTATATTGAAATTTATATTGATGGTTCAAGCTCTCCGGAAGTTGCAGAAACCATAACAGGACCTGCGTACAAAACATATGATGTCACAGGGAAACTTTCTTTTGTTTGCACTAACCCTAGTGCCGTTACGCTTATTTTAGATGGCAAAACTGTTGAAATGAGCGATGATAATAGTGATGGTGTTTATACGTACGATGTAGACTTTTCTTCTATCTTGGATGCTTGGAAGGCAGAAAACGAAACACAAGAAGATTAAACCGACGCATCTAGTGATGAAACTTCTAATACAGAAACTTTAGAATAAAGGAGGCAAAAGTGGCAAAAGAATTTAGCTTTGACATCGTTTCAAGTGTAGATATGCAAGAAGTTGATAACGCATTTCAACAAACAAAAAAAGAAATTTCTCAACGTTACGATTTAAAAGATTCAGGCTCTAGTATTTCTTTGGACAAAAACAACAAGGTTGTAGAAGTTGCTGCTCCAAGTGAGTTTGTTGCTGGTCAGGTAATT
>CAZRFO010000052.1:7236-8213 GCA_964599515.1 uncultured Eggerthellaceae bacterium
TTGACGTTTTTCAGTCCAAATTAATTAAACGTGGAATTGAACTTTCCGCGCTTAAATGGGGGAAAGCTACAGCTGCAAGCGGAATGAGTGTTCGCCAGGCTGCTTCAATCATTGATGGAATTGATAAAGAAACCGCTGGCAAGATTAACAAAGATATCAAAGCGTCTAAGTTAAAAGTAAAAAGTTCAATAGATGGAGACAAACTCCGCGTTGTTTCTGCTTCTAAAGACACACTACAAGATGTTATATCTTTAGTTAAAGCAAATGATTACGGCCAACCTTTGCAATTTATAAACTATCGATAAATTTTTACGTTTTATTTATATCGGTTAACAACCATGAAAAAATACTCTGTTTATTTTTTAACATTGGGCTGCGCAAAAAATGAAGTTGACACTGCAGCCATGAAAGAACTTGTGCTTGACGCAGGTTACTGTGTTGTAGAAGATCCAAACTCTGCTAGCGCAATTATTGTAAATACTTGTTCGTTTATTCAGGCGGCAACAGAAGAAAGCCTAGATGCAATATTTGAGCTTGCACAAATTCCCAATATTGCATCTTCTAAAGCAAAGCTAATAGTTTGTGGCTGTATGGTCTCTAGATATGGGGAAGACCTAAAACATGAGCTTACAGAAGCTAACGCATTTGTTGCATGCTCAGATGAAGTTCATATAGTTGACACTCTTCAAAACATGATTGGAACCCCATCTAAACATAATGTTGGAATAAGCGAGCCAATTAAACAAAACAGAACAAATCAAGTTAGCGCGTATGTAAAAATTTCTGACGGTTGCGATAGATTTTGTTCTTATTGCACCATTCCGTATATTCGCGGTAGATATCATTCGTTTGAACTTTGTGATATTAAACAAAATTGCGAAAAAGCAATCTCTAATGGAGCAAAAGAAATTGTTCTTATCGCTCAAGATACAGGGCGATGGGGCCAAGATTTTACACCTGCGCGCGATTTGTCTTAT
>CAZRFO010000053.1:0-7980 GCA_964599515.1 uncultured Eggerthellaceae bacterium
AGGGCTTGAATTGCAACAAAAGCCGTTTTCTGTTGGCGTACGTATAGAACACACACAAGAAAGTATAAATGAAGCTCAATACGGTGACTTTGCTAATCATCCTGCTCTTGGACCAGCTGATTACAAGCTTTCAACGCACCTTGACAACGGGCGTGGCGTGTATACGTTTTGCATGTGCCCTGGTGGAGAAGTTGTGGCTGCAGCAAGCGAAGAAGGCGGCGTTGTTGTAAACGGCATGAGTAAGTATGCTAGAGATGGGAAAAATGCAAACTCTGCCGTGCTTGTTGGCGTTGAGCCAAGCGATTTTGGAAGCGATGACCCTCTTGCTGGTGTTGAATTCCAACGTAAAATTGAACGTGCTGCTTTTGAGCTTGCTCGCAAAAATGGCGGCGTACCTTATGCTGCACCAGCGCAAACTGTCGCTTCGTTTCTGGGGCTTGACTCAAAATCAAATAACGCTAATGCGGCAAACCAAAACGCCGCACATAGCGTGCAACCAAGCTATGCTCGCGGCGTTGCGTGGAGTGACTTGCACGAGTGTCTTCCAACATTTGTAAGCGAGTCTCTTGAAAAAGCTCTGCCTATTTTTGACCGCAAGTTAAAAGGCTTTGCAAACCCAGATGCAATTATGACTGGCGTGGAAACTCGCAGTTCAAGCCCAGTTAGAGTGCTCAGGGCAAAAAATTGCCAGGCATGTTTAGCCGCGGATGTGAAAGTGCAAGCTGCAAACGCGAGTGTGCCAGCGAAGGCAAGCACAGGCGCAATTTCGCCAAACACTGTAGTGCAGGCTGCTTTCACTGGAATATTTCCTTGCGGCGAAGGCGCCGGGTACGCTGGCGGCATTATGAGTGCAGCAGTAGACGGGCTGAACGTGGCACGTGAACTTGTAAAAGACGTTTTCGTTTTGAACCTAGACGAATATGCGCCTCCTTTAGGAGAACGCGCGCGTGTAAAAATTACTAACCATGAATATACAAAAGGTAGCGCTAACGGCAAAAAAGCGAAAAATAATGGTGAAGACAGCCATGTTCCAGACACGCAAACACTTGAAGAAGACCAGGTTATTCGCGAATGTAAAACAGATGACGGAACAATCTATAGATATAAACGTCTTCGGCAAACAAGTGTATGTATAGAAGAGTGTATAAGTCAATCTCATACACTAGAGATGCCAGATTATCTTGATGGCTACTTAATTGAAAATATTGATTCACGTGCTTTGAACTCTTGTACCAACATTGAAAGTTTGCGTATGCCTGCGGCTATTGTGCGTTTTAGGGCAGATATTTTCCGCTTTCTTAACAACTTGCACACTTTAGTTTTGCCTGTTGCTCTCAAAAATTTTGACATTTCTCTTTTCAAGTATTGCCCAAAGCTTCGCGTGCTTTACCTTCCGGATATGTTTGAACGCATTCCTCAAAATTTCTTTGGTTCATGGACTTTGGATCATTTGGTTATTGGAAGTAATACAAGAATCTTATGCGAATCGTCCTTTTCAGATACAAGTTTGAAATCCATAGAAGTTGTCCCAACAAACCCATGGCTTGCAACAGACGGCAAAGCAATATACAGCAAAAACATGCGCAGATTGCTTTCTCTTGCTGTAAGGCAAGAACACTACGATATTTTGCCTGGATGCACCGCAATTGGAAGAAAAGCTTTTGGCGGTATGACGTGGCTTAGTTCTGTGAGCGTGCCAGACACTGTGACCCACATTGGAAATTTTGCTTTTTTCAAGTCTGGTATCAGACAATTTACTTGCCCTCCAAAGCTTGCAACAATTGGAGAAAAAGCGTTTTATATGGCAAGCCAGCTTGAAAACATTACGCTCAATTCTGGTTTAAAGTCTATAGGAGGGGATGCTTTTAGTCTTACTCCGCTAAAGGAAATTCGCATACCAGCAAGCGTTTGCCAACTAGGATATGACTGTTTTGGTGAAATAACCAAAGATGAAAATGGATTTTCATTAAATATAGAATTTGAGCCAGGAAACAAGACTTTGTTCATGGATGCAGACGGCGGTTTGTACAAAAAAACACCAGATGGAATCACTTTTGAACAGCTTTTTAACTTTAGCGCTAAATCTTACACATTGCACCCGCAAGCAATTGCAATATCAAATAACTCCTTTGTGAGAAGAAGAAATCTTGAACTTGTGGAACTTTCTCCAGCTTGCAAACATATTGGCACTGGGGCATTTCGTGGGTGCTCTAAGCTTCATTTTTTGGAAGGAACAGATGCACTGTGCGGAATTGGTCCAGCGGCATTTCACGAAACCAATCTTGAGTCAATATATTTGCCAGCGTGCTTTGAATCGCTTGGGAAAAATTCGCTTATGGTAGGAGTAGGGCTAAGGGCAACTTCGTCTGGGCCAATTTCAAACATTACAGTTCATCCAGATTGCAAGAAATACTACATTAAAGGTGGCTTACTTTGCGAAAAGATAAACGAAACCCAGTCTAAACTGGTGTTTTATGTTGGGCCAGATACGTGTGTTGTCATCCCACCAGAAATTGTTGAAATAGAACAGCAGGCGTTTTTGAGCGTGGATAATATTGAAGAGCTACATTTACATGACGGCATTATCTCTTATGGCGACAATTGCTTTTTGATGCGTCGAGCTCCAAAAAGGGTATATCTGCACTACAAAGAGCCTCAAAGTGACGGACATACAACTTATGAGTTATGGTATTCCAAATCCGATTCTGCTGTAGAAGCTTTGCGTCATGCATTTAGGGAAGGCTATCCAGACGTAGAACAACTTTACAACAGCACAGACAATTCAATGATTTATTCGCTAGACATGATGTTGAGAAGCCAATACATATTTATGCGCTTGCAAGACCCCGTTTATCTTCCTAACTACACAAAAGACCAGTTCCTTAGAATTTTGAATGCAAACTTGAATTCGATATGCGATGCGTTTGCTCACAATGATTATATGGATGGCTTTGTTAAGCTCATTGAACTTGGACTCATTGACAGCAACAAAATTTCAGAGCTCATAGACCGTTTTTCTGCCGCAAAAGAAGTAAAAGCAACAAGCTTTTTGCTTGAGCTGCGCAGGAAATTCTTCCGCTATGATGTGATGAGCGATTATGACATTTAATTGCTTTTAATGTATACTTTTTCGCGAATAAAAAAATGCGAATAAGGGAAGTGTTTACGTGGAAATAGAGCCGGAAAAAGGCGAATTTTCGTTTGCAATTCAAGACGCGGTAGAAAATGCTGACAACGACATTGCTCGCATTGATTTTGACGCTCTTGCTATTGATGTTCTAAACGAATCACGTGTAGCGCTCATGATGCAATTTCGCTTCTTAGATGTAGCGCTTTGGCACATGGAATATAGACCAGCGCCAATTGATGCTCCGCTTGGAACTGACGGAAAAGAAATCGTGTTGAATGCGCCATCTGTGCTTGCGCGCTTTCAAGATAACTCAGCGGAAATCATCAGAGATTACCTTCACCTAATTCTGCATTGTATCTTTCGCCATCCATTTGATACAGAACATTTGAGTGTTTCTGCTTGGTCTTTGGCAAGCGACATCATTGTTGAATCTGTGGCAATGGAAATGTGTGATACTCGTTTTGTTAGTCCAGATGATGCGGCACGTGAACGAGAACTCCAGCACTTAGAAAGCATGTTGGGAAAGCCGCTTTCGCCAATCAAATTGTACAAGTGCTTTGCTCAGGCAGAAGCTGGTGCATCTACATATGTTGAAATGGGTTTTAATGCCGCATATTTGTGGGACCTTCGCGTTCTTTTTGCTAGGGACAGCCACGATGGTTGGGCAAATATGCACCATGACCAGGGCAATGCGCGTGGCAAGGAAAAAGACAACGTTAGACGCTCCACTTTGTCTGATGAGCTTTCAAAGCAAGATAAAAAAGAAGATGACAACATTACAGAACTTCGCGAAATTGAAGACGATTTTCAAGAAGAGCCGCCAAGCCAAGATAACAAAGAACGCTCCATGGATGACTCGCATGAAGAAGAGCCACAAAATGACGATTCTCAATGCGAGCAATGTAATTCTTGCGAAGAAGATGACAGTTTAAATGCGGCTAGTATGCAAGAAAGCACAGATGAAGAGCCTGATCCAAATTCGCAAAATGAAGGTGACGGCGAAGGCGACGGCGTAGATGATGGTGCAAATGATGGCACAAGCGAAAGCTCTGAAGCTTCTTCTGAAGACGAAAACGCTCAATCTGAATGCAATGCTTCAAGCACAGCACACAGTGCGCCAAAAAATTTACAAGACAATGCTGGTTTAGATGAAGAGACGTCCGAAAACGCCAGCGAAAACGAAAGCGAAGAACAGCAAGAATGGCGTGAAATTGCAGTGCAAATGGAGCTTGACCTGCAGTCGTTTTCGCGCGGGAATGGCTCAAATTCGCTCATGGCAAACTTGGCAATAGCTAATGTTACTCCGTGTGACTACAGTGATTTTCTTCGCAAGTTTTCTGCTCTTGGTGAAGACATGAAAGTCAACGACGACGAATTTGACTACATCTATTACACCTTTGGCATTGATATGTATGGCAATATGCCGCTTGTTGAACCTCTTGAATACAAAGAATCAAATCGTATTCGCGAATTTGTGATTGCACTTGATACTTCTGGCTCTTGTTCTGGTGAACTTATTAAGACTTTCGTTGGGCGTACTTATGACATTTTGCGTGAATCTGAAGGTTTTGGTGACAAAGTCAACCTGCACATTATTCAGTGCGACAACAGAATTCAGACAGACCTCAAAATAACACGAACAGAAGACTTGGAAAAATACACTGAAAACTTTCAAGTCTTTGGCTTTGGCGGTACGGATTTTCAGCCTGTATTTGAATATGTGGATAAGCTAATTGAAGCAGGTGAATTTGAAAACTTGCGTGGGCTTATTTATTTTACAGATGGTCTTGGGACTTTTCCCAAAAAACCACCTGAATACGAAACCGCATTTGTGTTTGTAAACGACGGCTCAACCGATGTGCGTGTGCCACCGTGGGCTATGAAAGTCGTGTTAGACGAAGATAAAATTTTGACTTTATAAAAGAGTTTGTTAAAAGTAAGGGAAGGCAAACAAGATGAACATCGCGGAAGCAAAACAGCACGTCAAAGATACTGTTGAGGCATATCTTGAAAAAGACGAAGACGGCATTTATTGCATAGAACCAAGCAAGCAACGTCCGGTGTTTTTGCTTGGAGCGCCGGGCATTGGAAAAACTGCCATCATGGCGCAAATCGCTCAAGAACTTCAAATTGGACTTGTGTCATATTCTATGACGCACCATACTCGTCAGAGTGCTCTTGGTCTTCCTATGATAGTGCACAGAAGCTACGAAGATTTAGAGTATGAATCATCGGAATATACAATGAGTGAAATTGTTGCTTCCGTTTATGAATACATTGAAACAAACGGAATCAAACGTGGCATCTTGTTTTTAGACGAAATCAACTGCGTTTCTGAAACACTTTACCCGTCAATGTTGCAATTCTTGCAGTTCAAAACTTTTGGTAGACATCGCATCCCAAAAGACTGGATTGTTGTTTGTGCAGGTAATCCGCCTGAATATAACCGTTCTGTTCATGATTTTGACATCGTAACTCTTGACCGCCTTCGCAAAATTGAAGTTGAACCAGACTATGCTGCGTGGCGCACATACGCTTACGGTAAAGGCGTGCACCCTTCAATTCTTTCGTACTTGGAAGTTAAGAAAGATTCGTTTTACAAGGTTGAATCTACGCCGCGTGGCAAGAAATTTGTAACGGCTCGTGGCTGGGAAGACTTATCGGAAATAATTGCGCTATTTGAACGCATGGGAAAGCCTATAGACAAAAACCTTATTTCGCAATTCTTGCAAGACGATGAAATAGCAGAGCGTTTTGCTGCCTATTATAACTTGTTTGACAAATATCGCTCTGACTACCAAATTGAAAGTATTTTGTCTGGCGAAGCTCCGCAGGAAATCATTGCACGCGCTCAAGATGCAAAATTTGACGAACGCCTTGCTTTACTTGGGCTTATTTTGGATGCGTTGTCAAACGAATGCGCAGCAACGCTTTCGCTAGAGTCTGTTTTGGCGCAAACGCGCGATGTGCTTAAAGAATTCAAGACACCTATGCTGGAAGGTGCCAGCTTGGCGGATACTTTCATGCCGCGTGTTGAAGCGTTGAAAAACGAGCTTAAGCGCGGCATAGATGCGGGAACGTTTTCTTCCGAGCGCATTCGTGAGCGCAAACAATTTATTGCGCGCCTAGAAGGGTTTGTTGGCGTTTGCGCAGACCAGCGCCTTGAAGGCGGCAAGGATGCGTTTGACGTTATTCACTATGAATACCGCTCATGCGTAAGCGAATTTGAACAGGCAATGAAGTCATGTAATGCTCGCATAGACAACGCTTTTGGCTTTGTTGATACTGCATTTGAATCTGGCAGAGAAGCGCTTGTGTTTGTGACGGAGCTTACCGCGCGCCCGCAAACTTCGCTTTTCATCAGCCGTTTTGGGAATGAAAGCTACTATGCTCATAACGAAGGCTTAAAAGTTGAAGAACATCGCAAAAATCTTATAGACCGTGTTGGCGCACTTGATTTAGATGCTGCTGCATCACGCGTTAACGCACAGGCGGCTGGTGCAAGTGCACAAGAAATTGAATATGCAGAAATTAAACAGTACTACGACAACGCAGAGCATGAATTCAACTATGCAAGTCTTTGTAAAATGACGTTGCCAGATAATCTTATTGGAAAGACTGTCCTAGACATTGGATGCCGCCGTGGTAAGGGAATATTCCGCTTGTCTGACAGAGTTGGAAACACCGGCCATGTTATTGGCCTTGAATGGACCGGAGACCAAATTAAAGAGGCCGCAAGCCGCTCCGAGCGTGCTTGGAAAGATACTGGTCTTTCTTCAAATAACATGTCGTTTATTCATGGATACCCAGAAGACATGAAAATCTTAGGTATCAAAGATTCATCTGTTGATGTGGTATTTATTAATAGTGTATTTAATTTGCTGTATCAGCCTTACCGAACGCTGGAAGAAATTTATCGCGTGTTAAAACCGGGTGGCTTATTCATTTGCGAAGGTGTTTTGGCAGACCGTCCGCGCGATGAAAAGGTTGTAGAGGCTGCGCGCGCTTTGGGTAACAGTATTCAATCTGCGCCATATAAGGAAGAGTTTGAGCAACGTGCAAAAGAACTTGGCTTTACTGGTATTTCATACATTGATGGCCATGATGTTTTGCCAGACCAGGGTTACAAAACTACATATAAAGTAGAAGTTGCAGAAAATGACGAAACCGACATTCGCTTTGTTGCTGCTGTTGCTCATTTGATTAAACGTTCGTAGGTTAGATAAATTTGATTGCGCACGTGCTTCTGTAATATTTGCATTTTTGGCAGAGCGCTTGTTTGGAAAGATAAACTTGATGGAATTTTCAACAATAGAAAAAGCTGCAGCCTCTCTTAAAACTGGAGAGGCTGTGATTTTTCCTACAGACACAGTTTATGGTTTAGGGGTCTTGCCTAGTGCAGCTGATAGTCCATCGTTGCTTTTTGAGTTGAAGGAACGCCCGCAAGATAAACCGGTTGCATGGCTGGTGGGTTGTGTGGAAGACCTTGCGCGCTACGGTGAAAATATTCCAGAATATGCACTTGACCTGGCAAAAAAACACTGGCCAGGCGCACTTACTCTTATAGTTAATGCGTCCGCTCAGGTGCCTTCGGCTTATTCTTCTGACGCAAATACAATTGGACTACGAATGCCAAATAACGCTACAGCATTGCAGTTGATTGAGCTTGCAGGATGGCCGTTGGCTACAACCTCTGCAAATATTTCTGGAAAACCCGCGCCTGCAAGTGCAGAAGATTTAGACCCAGAACTTTGCAATCGCGTTGCGTGTATTGTTTATGGCAACGAATGCGAAGTTGGAATAGCTTCTACTGTTGTAGATTGCACAGGAGATGAACCTGTAGTTTTGCG
>CAZRFO010000054.1:0-4362 GCA_964599515.1 uncultured Eggerthellaceae bacterium
ATGTTAACACTTGAGACGTTAACACTTGAGACGTTAACACTTGAGACGTTAACACTTGAGTTAACACTTGAGACGTTAAGACTTGAGTTAAGACTTGAGGCGTTGCACATTGCTGCATCTTTGTCTGTTTTTAGTTCCATGATTTCTCGCTATTTGAATTTGCCAAACCAAGATCCCTGTGAGCAATACTTACTCTGTATCCTTGCGATTTCAAATAATTGCCAGTTTCTTCTGCAAGAACAACACTTCTGTGTTGCCCACCAGTGCAGCCTATTGCTATGGCAAGCTGTTGTTTTCCTTCAGAAACATACCCAGGCATCACAACGTCAAGCAAGTCAAACCAGCGTTTTTCAAAAAGAGCTGTTTCCGAACAATCTAGAACAAACTTTCTAACAGCATCGTCAAGCCCAGTTAAAAGCTTTAATTGCGGGTCATAATACGGGTTTGGCAAAAAGCGAACATCCATTACAAGGTCTGCATCTGCAGGTGCTGCATGTTTAAACCCAAATGAGTAAACAGAAACGCTTAAAACTTTTCTTTCATCTTCCTGCAAGAAAAGCGACTTCAAACTTGCGCGCAACTGCTGAGGAAGCAAATCTGTAGTGTCCAGAACATAATTTGCGTTTTCCTTTATATTGCTAAGCATCATGCGCTCTCTTGCAATGCCTGAAGAAATGCTTTTTCCGTCATCGCAAAGCGGATGTCTTCTTCTAGAAGACTTGTACCGCGCAATAAGTTTTTCATCTGCGGCATCAAGAAAAACTACCCTGTAATTGACCCCTTCATCTTTCAATTTTTCAAGCACGCAAGACAGGTTTTGAAAATAACTAAGATTGCGCGCATCGCACACAACAGCTATCTTTTGATTTTTTTCTTGAGACAACGCCGGAAGATTAATGAGTTCTTCTATTAAAAGCGCCGGCAAATTATCTACACAAAAATAACCCATGTCTTCAAAAATATGAATGGCTTCTGTTCTTCCTGCACCACTCATTCCTGTAATCAAAACGAGTTCTGGCATTTTTTCCAAATCTATATCTTCACTGCGTTTGTTTTCAGGTTGATTGACGTTGTTTTGTTTTGCATTTTGTTCTTCGCTTGACATGTTCATAGCTACTCCTTACTTTGCGCCTCATTATACTGCTGAAGTACCTTATAAAGTTCTAAAGCAACCTCTTTGGGAATTCCTTTTACGCCTTCTAGCTCTTCAAGACTTGCATTGCGAAGACGCGCAAACGAAGGAAACGCTTTGCGAATAGCCTTTTTGCGGACCGCACCTAAGCCAGTAACAGAATCAAGGATGCTTTGCGTCATGCCTTTTCCTCTAAGTTCACGGTGGAATGAAATTGCAAAACGATGCGCCTCGTCGCGAACTTGCTTCACTAGATAAAGCGACGCAGACCCACCAGGCAAAACAACTGGGTCTGGGTCTTGCCAGGTCACAAAAAGTTCTTCGTCGCGCTTAGCTAAGCCGCAAAGAGCTATGTCATCTATTCCGAGTTCTTCAAAAAGACGAACAGCAACAGACAATTGCGGGCGTCCACCGTCAAGAATAACTAAGTCTGGGCGCTTACCAAAACGTTCATCGTTTAAGTTCTTTTCAGAAAAACGACGACGCAACACTTCATCCATACTTGCAAAGTCGTTTGCCTCTTCAAGTTCTTGCTTAATTTTGAACCTTCTGTACTGGTTTTTAGCCGGCTTGCCATTTTCAAATACAATCATAGACGCAACAGTATAAGAACCATGAATAGTAGAAATATCATAGCTTTCTATGCGAAGAGGCGCATGCGTTAGCGCAAGAGCACTTTCAAGTTGCAATAGTGCTGTATTTATGCGTTTGTCGTCATAGTTGTTTCTTACTTTATAGCGCATAAGCGCATGACGAGCATTATCCTGCGCGAGTTTTAACAGTTCGTGTTTTTCTCCTTTTTCTGGGGCAGTAAAATGAACCTTAGCCCCATGTTTACTTGCAAGTTTTTTTGTAAGCCATTCACTCATTACATCAACATCTTCAGGGATTTTAGCAACAATAACTTCATGAGGAATAGAACTTGATGCGTCGTAATAGCGAAGCAAAAATGCGTGAAGCAAGTCTTCATCTGGGACATTAGAACCTTTGTTCATGGTAAATTCATTGTTGTTTATTATGCAGCCATCACGCACAAGCAAAACTTGCACACTTGCAATTGTTTCTTCGCGGAAAACGCCAATTACATCTGCGTTTAAGTTTCTTGAAGAAACAGCATGCTGCTTAGACGACAAAGACTTGATAGTGTCAATACGGCCCTTAATTCTTGCGGCTCGCTCGAAATCTAAATCACTAGATGCATCAAACATTTCTTGCGTTAGCTCTTCTATAAATTCGCTACGGTGTCCATCTAAAAAGCGAGCAACCTTTGCTACATTTGCACGATAGTCAGCTTGGGTAATTTGCCCACAGCAAGCCCCAGGGCCTAAACCCACATGAGCATCAAAGCAAGGCTTGGTTTCTGAACCAAGAAACGCCTTTAGCGGGTTAGATTCAAGCTGACGCGTAATACGACGCCAGTCTGCACAAGTTGCGCTGCATATAGGAACAACGCGCCTTGCTATGTCTACGAGCTCACGCGCAGCACGACTGTCTGTAAAAGGGCCAAAGTATTGCGTGTTTGGTTTATGCTTTTCGCGCGTGTATTTGATAGCTGGAAAGGCGTCACCTTTAGTGAGCGCAATAAACGGGTAGCTTTTGTCGTCTTTGAAGTCTGCATTAAAAAATGGGGTATGCTGTTTGATTAAGTTGTTTTCTAGAACAAGAGACTCATGTTCATTTTCAACAACAATGTAATCAAAACTTTCAATTTGATCTACAAGCAAAGGAATTTTTGCACGTTCATCCTGGAAATTGACGTATTGACGCATACGTGCACGAAGCTGCTTAGCTTTGCCAACATAGATGATTTCGCCTTCTGCGTTTTTCCACAAATAAACACCCGGAAGAGCAGGAACACTATTTAGCTCTTCTTTTAAGCGTGCTATTTTTTCTTGCAAAGGCGAAGACATTACGTTTAATTGTTAGCTTTCTATTTATTGATTCTAGCGATGACGGTTTTAACGATACGCAACTAAAGCCTGGCAGCGCACATCTGGTACTTGACATACATACTTGTTTGCATACTTGTCAGACTTAGCGCGGTTAGGTGCAAACTTGCCATGTTTGATGACAAACTTGCCATGTTTGATGACAAACTTGCCACGGCTTACACGCAAACTAAGCCGGATAAGTCCCACTATAAACAGTTTTTGCAGGCCCAGTCATCAAAATTTGACCGCTTTCGCCATATGCTATTTTAAGTTTTCCTCCCGGCAGTACAACATCGCAAGATTCTGTGCGGATTTTTGTATTTATCGCAGCCGCAAAAACGGCACAAGAACCAGTCCCACAAGCAAGCGTTTCTGCGCAACCTCGTTCATATACTCTGATAGGAAGCGCGCTACCCTCTTGCGTGCAATCTACAAACTCAACGTTTGTTTTTTCCGGAAACGCAACATGACTCTCAAAAAAAGCACCAATTGAATCTAAATCAAACGTTTGTAAGTTGCGCTCTGAACCAATAAAAGCCTCATCTGGAAGTTTATTCCAGTCATTAATAAAACATACAGCATGCGGGTTTCCCATAGAAACACGCCAAAATGTGAAACTCCCCCATTTTGAGTCAAGTTCAAGCGGTTCGTCTGCATCAATAATTTCTGGCGCACCCATGTCCACTGTAGCAGTTACCAGCTTGCCGTGTTCATCTGTTGTAAATGCAATTGGCTTATGTCCACTTAGCGTATCAACAACAAGACTGCCTTCATGCGCTGTAGTGTCAAAACTAACGTAGCCGTTGTCTACCAGGAATTTTGCTGTGCAACGCACACCATTGCCACACATTTGTGCAAGCGTGCCATCGGAATTGATGTAGTGCATATACCCTGCACAGTCTTTATTTTCGCTCTTACGAACAACTATAACGCCATCTGCGCCAATACCAAAATGCCTATCACAAATTGCTTGCACTTCTTCTTCTGAAAAAGAAACTGGCGTGCTCATGGCATCTATCATCACAAAATCATTGCCACAACCGTGCATCTTTGTAAATTGAAACATCACAATCCCTTCGTTTACGTTCACACAAAAAACCTGTTTAGCTAATTATAAATTTGAGCGCTAATACTAAAGAAATAAAATTAATTTTCCATTTGAATGAAAACAATTTAACTAAGGGTTAATTTTACAGTACCAGTCAAAAGAACAGGTGCACATATATTCATCTGCATTGCTCAGTTCAATTTTTGGTACATTTGGCGTGCCATTTTGCGTGCCTGTTTACGCGCCGCCAG
>CAZRFO010000054.1:4462-7755 GCA_964599515.1 uncultured Eggerthellaceae bacterium
TCAATTTTTGGTACATTTGGCGTGCCATTTTGCGTGCCTGTTTACGCGCCGCCAGTGTGACCCGTTTTCGTGTCATTTTGCACACCAGTTCGCATGCTATCTTCCACGTTAGTTTGTCTACCTTCTAGCGCGCATTTTGTATGCCAGCTTGCGTGCTACCAGCGCGGTCCGTGTACGTGCTATTTAGCGTGCCTTTTGACCAAAAACAACACCATTTACGAGCTTCTTCGTTAAAACTTTGTTTCGTGACTTGAAATTGAAACATTCCAAACTATAAATAGGAAGACTGCAAAAAATCATGCAGCGTGTAAATTTAGCTCATAAACAGCCGAACAGGAGGAAAGCCGTGAGTTACGTACAAGATGTTCTTGACCAAATTAAAGCCAAGGACCCAGAGCAGACTTTGTTTATTCAAGCTGCAACAGAAATACTTGAATCATTAGAGCCAGTTATGGAAGCTCACCCAGAGTATCAAGAAAACCACATCCTAGAGCGTTTTGTTGAACCAGAACGCGTTATTATGTTCCGTGTTCCATGGATTGACGATGAAGGTGTTGCACAAGTTAACCGCGGATACCGTGTTGAATTCAACAGCGCAATTGGGCCTTACAAAGGCGGTTTGCGTTTCAACCCAACCGTAAACTTGGGCATGTTGAAGTTTTTGGGCTTTGAACAAATCTTGAAGAATTCCTTAACCACTCTTCCTATGGGCGGCGGCAAAGGCGGTTCAGACTTTGATCCTAAAGGCAAATCTAACAATGAAATCATGCGTTTCTGCCAGTCTTTCATGACAGAACTTTACAGACACATTGGCCTAGACACTGACGTTCCAGCTGGAGACCTAGGCGTAGGCGGCCGCGAAGTTGCATATATGTTTGGACAATACAAACGCATCACCAACGAATTCACAGGCACACTAACAGGTAAAGGTTTGCAATTTGGCGGTTCTTTGGCTCGCACAGAAGCAACCGGATACGGCCTAGTTTACATTGTTGCTGAATACTTGAAGTGCCACAACGACTCTTTTGAAGGAAAGACAGTTGTAGTTCATGGTTCTGGCAACGTTGCAATTTATGCAGTTCAAAAGGCACAACAACTTGGCGCAAAGGTAATTGCCGTTTCTGATACAAAAGGTTATGTAGTAGACGAAGAAGGCATTTCTGTTGAAGCGCTAGAGGCAATCTATAACGCAAAGCGCTCAGGACATGACAAAGGCGTTTCTCTTGCTCAATATACAGATTATCGTCCAAACGCTAAATTTGTTGCTGGAGAAGGTCGTGGCGTATGGCAACTTCCTTGCGACATTGCTCTTCCTTGCGCCCGTGAAAACACGCTTCTTTTGGAAGACGCCCAAGCTCTTGTGGCAAACGGATGCAAAATTGTTGGCGAAGGTGCCAACATGCCTACCACCTTGGAAGCTACAAAATATCTACAAGAAAATGGTGTTGTATTCTTCCCAGGCAAGGCAGCTAATGCTGGTGGCGTAGCTGTTTCTGGTTTGGAAATGAGCCAAAACGCAGGTCATATTTCTTGGACATTTGAAGAAGTTGACAAGAAACTCAATGGCATCATGGTAAACATCTATCACTCAATTGATGAAGCGGCAAAGCGCTATGGCCACGAAGGCGACTACGTAATGGGTGCAAATATTGCAGGCTTTGAAAAGGTAGCAAACGCAATGCTTGCACAAGGTGTTTGCTAGAAAAAATTTACACTGCAAGATATACAAAAAGAGCTCGCTTAGCGCGGGCTCTTTTCTTTTGTGATAACGTTTTGTAACGATAGCGAAAATGACGCATCAACTCAGACGCAAGTGGTAGCGCAGGCGTTAAAGGCAAACGCGCTGAAACGCTTGAAGCTCAAACTTACGCAGCATTAGCGTTCAAGCATTTTTGCAACGTAAGCTGCCGTGTAACCAAGCTTCTTTTTAGCAATTTCTTCTGGGGTTCCGCATGCAACAACTTTGCCGCCAGCTTCCCCACCATCTGGGCCTAAGTCAATAATGTAGTCTGCGCATTTAATTACATCTAGGTTATGTTCAATAACCAAAACCGTATTGCCAGAATCTACAAGGCGCTGCAGCACAACAAGCAATTGACGTACATCTTCAAAGTGCAAACCAGTTGTAGGTTCATCTAGAATGTAAAACGTTTTGCCAGTTTGCTTACGCTGAAGCTCACTTGCAAGTTTTACACGCTGCGCCTCGCCGCCAGAAAGTGTTGTTGCAGGCTGACCTAGGCGAATGTAACCAAGGCCAACATCGCTTAACGTTTGCAATTTACGCTTTATTCCAGGAATATTTGCAAAGAATTGAAGTGCGTCATCTACAGTCATATCTAGAAGTTCTGCAATGTTTTTGCCGCGATAAGTAACTTGCAGTGTTTCTCTGTTGTATCGCGCGCCCCCGCATACTTCGCAAGGCACATATACATCTGGCAAGAAGTGCATTTCAATTTTTATTTGACCATCGCCTTTGCACGCTTCGCAACGCCCACCAGGAACATTAAACGAAAAACGTCCAGGTGCATAACCGCGCGCTTTAGCTTCGTTTGTAGAAGCAAAAAGAGCACGCAAATCATCCCATAGACCAATGTATGTAGCCGGGTTAGACCTAGGAGTTCTTCCAATTGGGCTTTGGTCTATGTTTATAACCTTGTCAATTTTTTCTACACCGGTAAGCTTTTTATATTCTCCGGCGCGTCTGTGAGACCTATTTACCCTGTTAGAAAGCGCAGGTGCTAGAGTATCTGTAACAAGAGAGCTTTTGCCAGAACCAGAAACACCTGTAACTACAGTAAATGTTCCAAGAGGAATATCAACTTTAACGTTTTTGAGATTGTTTTCTTTTGCTCCAGTAAGTGTTAAATAACCCTTTGAATGCGGGCGGCGCGTTTTAGGAATTTCAATACGTTTTTCGCCATTCAAATAAGCAGCTGTAATTGATGCGGTTGATTTGCAAATTTCTTCTGGGGTTCCGCAAGCGACTATTTCTCCACCGTGTTCGCCTGCACCAGGACCCATATCTATTACGAAGTCTGCTTTGCGTATTGTGTCTTCATCGTGTTCAACAACTATTACTGTATTTCCAAGGTCACGCAAATGTTCAAGAGTTGCAATTAGGCGGTCGTTGTCTCGCTGATGAAGGCCAATTGATGGTTCATCTAAGATGTAAAGCACACCCATTAAGCCTGCTCCAATTTGAGTTGCAAGCCTGATACGTTGCGCTTCGCCACCAGAAAGTGTTGCTGTTGCACGCTCAAGTGTTAAGTAGTCCAAACCTACATCAACCAAAA
>CAZRFO010000055.1:0-7706 GCA_964599515.1 uncultured Eggerthellaceae bacterium
CAGGGCCTTATTCAACGGATCATTCAATAAGTGATGCGCAAGACCTTGCGCAAGGCTTAAAAATAGACACTGTTCAGATGTCAATTTGCGAACCCTACGAGGCTTTTGAAAAAGTATTTGAAGCATCTGCGGGAAAACCATTGAGTGGCCTAGCTTCTGAAAATACACAAGCCAGGTGCAGGATGATTTTCCTTATGGCACTTTCCAATGCAAACAACTGGTTGGTTATAAATACAGGTAATAAAAGCGAAGCCATGATGGGATATTCCACTCTTTATGGTGACACTTGTGGGGCGTTTGCTCCTATTGGCGGACTGTATAAAACAGATGTATTTGCAATGGCAAGGTGGATGAACGAACAAGCAGAAAATAATGGCGGCAGTCAAGTTATTCCTGTTCATATAATTAACAAGCCGCCAAGTGCAGAACTTTCTGCTGGCCAAGAAGATGAAACTAGCCTTGGCATTGCATACAAAGACCTGGATGCAATTCTCATAGCCGCATTTGAAGAGGGAAAATCTGCACAAGAAATAGCAAAAATGGGCTATGAAATGGATGAAGTAGAGCGCGTTATAACACGTGCAAATTCTATGGCTTTTAAACGAGCTATGGAGCCTCCGTGTCCAGATGTAGCTTTTTACGTGAAATAAAGTTACAGTTTTTCAACTTATCAAAAAATTAAAAGCCGTGGTGCTACTATGCAAACATTCAATATTTAGCACTCTAAGTGTTGGAGTGCTAAAAGTGAGTGTAAAAGCATAAAAGTTAAAGTTCTTACTTTGGTAAGACGAAGAAAGGAAGCAACTATGGCTTTAAAACCACTCGGCGACCGCGTAATTATTAAACGTGATGAAGCTGAAACTGTTACATCATCTGGATTGTTTATTGCAACTTCTTCTACTGCAGAAAAACCTCAAACAGGCGTTGTTATTTCTGTGGGCGAAGGCAAACTTGACAAAGACGGCAAACTTATTCCTGTTCCTGTAAAGGCAGGCGACAAAGTTCTTTACGGTAAATATGGCGGAACAGAAATCACAGTAGATGGCGAAGAAGTTCTTATTGTTCGCGCAGAAGACATCTACGCAATCTTTGAATAAATCAAACTTACAACATGCGTTTAACTTGGTTTATTGACGCATGATTCAAGTTGCGTATTTCAAGTTGTGTATTGAAAAAGTTTTTTGACTAAATGGTTTTCAAAATTTGTTAGGAGACAAACAATGGCTAAAGATATTAAATTTGAGTCAGAAGCCCGAAGCGGTTTGGCTGCAGGCGTAAAAAAGCTCGCTGATGCAGTAAAGGTAACACTTGGACCTAAGGGTCGCTATGTTGCTTTGGAAAAATCTTACGGCGCACCTGTTATCACAAACGATGGCGTTACTGTTGCAAAAGAAGTTGAATTGGAAGACCCAATTGAAAACATGGGTGCAAAGCTTGTTCGCGAAGCTGCAGTTAAAACAAACGATGTAGCAGGCGACGGCACAACAACAGCAACTCTTCTTGCAGACGTCATTGTTTCTGAAGGCTTGCGCAATGTAACTGCTGGTGCAGATGCTCTTGGTATTCGCCGTGGTATTCAAAAGGCAACAGATGCTGTAGTTGAGGCAATTAAGGCTGATGCAACTCCAGTTTCTACTCAAGAACAAATTGCAAATGTTGGTACTATTTCTGCCGGCGATGCAAGCATTGGTGAAATGATTGCAAAGGCAATGGATGCTGTTGGCAAAGACGGCGCGATTTCTGTTGAAGAAAGCCAAACATTTGGCATTGATGTAGACATCGTTGAAGGTATGCAATATGACCGTGGTTACATTTCTCCATACATGGCAACAGACATGGAGCGTATGGAAGCCGTACTCAAAGACCCATATATCATGGTTACAGACCAAAAAGTAACAAACTTCCAAGACATTGTTCCGTTGCTTGAAAGCATTATGCGTTCTGGACGTCCTTTGTTCTTAGTTGCAGAAGATGTTGAAGGCGAAGCTCTTGCATCTATCTTGCTTAACCGTTTGCGTGGTTCTTTGAACATTGTTGCTATCAAGGCTCCTGGTTTTGGTGACCGTCGTAAGCGCATTCTGGAAGACATCGCAATTGTTACAGGCGGCCAGGTAATTGCAAAAGACTTTGGCATGAACATTGCGGATGCAACGCTTGATATGCTTGGTACAGCTAAGACCGTTAAAGTAACAAAGGACAATTCTCTTATTGTTGACGGCGCAGGCAAGAAGGAAGAAATTGATGCTCGCATTGGCCAAATTCGCAACGAAATTGAACACACCGAATCTGAATTTGACCGCGAAAAATTGCAAGAGCGCCTAGCTAAGCTTTCTGGTGGCGTTGCAGTTTTGAAGGTTGGCGCTGCTACAGAATCTGAATTGAAAGAAACAAAGAGCCGTATTGAAGATGCTTTGCAAGCAACACGTGCTGCTGTTGAAGAAGGCATCGTTGCTGGCGGCGGCGTTGCTCTTATCAACGCAATTCCTGCTTTGGATACTGTTGAAGCTGCAGACAAAGACGAAGAAGTTGGCATTGCAATCATTCGCAAAGCACTTGAAGCTCCAATGCGCGCTATTGCACAAAATGCTGGATACGAAGGCTCTGTAATTGTTGAGCATGTTAAGGGAATGGCTAAGGGCGAAGGCCTTAACTGCGCAAATGGCGAATATGGCAACATGATTGCTATGGGCGTTAATGACCCTGTTAAGGTAACACGTACAGCGTTGCAATCTGCTGCTTCTGTTGCTGCTTTGATTTTGATTACAGAAGCAACAATCAATGAAATTCCTGCTGAAGGTCCAGATTTGTCTGCATTAGCTGGCGGCGGCGCTGGTGGCGGAATGGGCATGATGTAGTTTTATTGCACTACGATGCTGGTTTTAATGTAGCGTTATTTGGTGCGCCGCCTTTGTTGGGTGGCGCACTTTTTTAATGTGTAGTTATGGGTCGTGCTACGTATAGTTGTTGCTTGATGTCTATGCGCGCAGGCATACCCTTTTTGCACAGTTTGTTCTCTTGGAATTTTTGTTTGAAGTTTTTGCCCGACTGTTCATGTTGGGTTTTAATGTTACACTTGTGCTCAAATAAATACACGCCATGAAAGGAGCTAACAATGGCATTCAAATCTGATGATATTAAGGTAGTAGAAGGCGAAATTCCACAAAGCCGCGTTTCTGCATTTGCAAATAGGGAATTTGCAGCTTTCTTAAAAGAAACTCCAATCGTGATTTCTGAAGCAGAAAAGCTTGATTGGAAGAGTTCTACGGATGGCGAAAAAATTTATGCCGAGGCATCTGTTGTTGTTCCTGTTAAGCTTATCTTTAATCCAGGCAATTTAAAAAATGACAAGGTTGCGGATGACCTTAAACTAAGCGACATTGAAATTAGCGGTAAAAGTCAGCTTGGAATTAAATTTGACGATAAACCTTTAAAAGAAAAGCTTGACCCACTAGATACAGTAAATGTTGCAAGCGTGATTGCTCAAGCTCAAAAGGAACATTGGGACTAAGCAATTTAGCTAATTTCATTTTTGGAAGAAGACGAAGGAAAGCGCATGCGGTGTGTGCGAAATGTACGCAACGTGCGCGCCCTTCGTTTTTTATGCGCCTAGAACTTGTACATGTATGATAATTGCTGCAGATACAATAAAACCTGCCTCACGTCCCCCCAGATAGTGAAGCAGGTTTTTAACTGCTGCGATTATAACACAAAAAATCGCGTTTACAATGTTTCCATATACGCCAACAAATCCCCAATTGTTTTGAAGTCATCTGTATACATTTCCGATGTAACGCCTTTAGCTTCTAATTCCTCTTCAAGTACTGTAATAAGTTCAACTGCATCAAGTGAGTCAATTCCCAAAGATTCAAAACTTGCATCTGGAGTTACTTTTGCTGGGTCAATATCTTGAAATTCTTTTAGAATAGATTGAATCATTTCTAAGTTTGTCATTGTGTTCCTTTCGATGATTTTAGCTTAGCTTGTATGTCGTGTTATTTTAGCTCAACAGAAAAGCATTTACATCGTAAACTTGCTGCCAAAAAACAACGCTTCTGTTTTACCACTTCTGCTTTATATGAATTGCCTTAACGCAAATGCGGCGTAAAAGTAATCTTACGCCGCATAAAGTTTACGCATGGGAAAGTTAATGCGCTATAGCGCTATAACATTACTGCTGCTGCATTAGCAAGCCGTATCCGCCAGCATCACGCCTATAAAGTACACACACTGCATTTGTGTCACGGTCTGTGTATGCAAAGAAGTCATGTCCAAGTAAGTCAATTTGGATGAGTGCTTCTTCTTGAGTAAGTGGAGCAAATTCTATTGTCTTTACACGTACGATTTCGTCTTCGTCTCCTGCAAGTTCTGCCATCAATGCATCTGGGTCAAATTCATTTACTGCCGCTGCTCGTGCTGCGCGTGCGCCTCTTTCATCTTGCAAAATGCGTTTTTCAACTACGCGAGTCTTAAATTTACGCAATTGACGAACAACCTTCGCGGCCGCAACGTCAATGGCTGCATACATATCTTCATCGTATTCTTCAACACGAATCACATGGCCTTTTGCACGCAGCGTAACTTCGCATCCAGCACAACGCGGATTAGCAGGATTTTTCTCTTTATGCAGTACAACTTCTATGTCAAATGGATCTATGTCCATTACTTTTTCTGCCGCGCCAATCTTTTCAATTGCATATTCGCGCAATGCATCGGAAACGTTAAACTTCTGACCGCTTACTTCAATACTCATGGTCATTCCTTTCTCCCGTAAAACAAAAAGCTCACAAGGCTTGCGTTGTTTTGTTTTGCAAAAAACACACCTCCTTTGTGAGCTATCATTAGGTTACAACAAAATAAAAAAAAGAACAGCACTTGTTTATCTTTTGTAATTGATGTATATAATTCGTTTTGGCAATTTAAATTTTGCATTTGTGTTTTGTTGTTTCTAAAGGCGGTTCGTTGAAACAAAGTTTTGATATTACCGGCATGACTTGTTCTGCATGCCAAGCGCGTGTTGAACGTGCCGCGCAAAGTGTTGAAGGCGTTGAACGCGCCACTGTTAATCTGCTAAAAAACAGCATGGATATTGAATATTCTGGCGAACAAGAAATACTTGACGCCGTATGCGCTGCTGTTAGCGCTGCAGGATATGGAGCCATTCCGCGAACAAGTGCTGCCGCATTCCCAAAGTCAAACACGAATCTTGCGGCCAAGGAAGCAGCAAAAGTTAAAAAACGACTGATTGTTAGCTTTATTTTTACCATTCCGCTTTTCTATATTAGTATGGGCCATATGTTTGGATGGCCTCTTCCGTCTATTCTTTTAGGCGAAGACCATCTGCTTATTTTTGCGCTAACGCAGCTTGTGCTTTTAGTTCCGGTCATCATAGTTAACTTTAAGTTTTTCCGCGTTGGCTTTAAGACGCTTATTCATGGTGCTCCCACTATGGATACGCTAGTTGCTCTTGGCTCTACTGCTTCAACTGTTTATGGAGTTGCGGCAATAATTCGCATTGCACTTTCTTTAAGCGAAGGCGACACAAGCGCAGCGCACGCAGCAGCAATGGATCTTTATTTTGAAAGTGCTGCTGTAATTTTGACGCTCATTACGCTTGGTAAATATTTTGAAGCGCGAGCAAAGGGGCGCACAACAGGCGCGCTTACTGCGTTAATGGACTTAGCGCCAAAGACGGCTATTCGTTTAAACGAAGACGGCACAGAAGAAGAAATTCCAGTTGAAGAGGTTCTTCGCGGAGACACGCTTGTGGTGCGTAGTGGGCAAAGCGTTCCAGTAGATGGCGTAGTTATTGAAGGCAATGCTACAGTGGATGAAAGCGCTATAACAGGAGAAAGTGTTCCTGTTGAAAAACAGCAAGGTTCTTCTGTAACAGGTGCAACTGTTAGCACTTCTGGGTACTTTATTATGCAGGCACAGCGCATAGGTGCAGAAACCGCACTTGCGCAAATTATTGCTTTGGTTGATGACGCAACAAGTTCTAAAGCGCCAATACAACGTTTTGCAGATAAGATTAGCTCTGTATTTGTACCAGCTGTTATAGGCATAGCTGTACTGGTTTTTGTAATTTGGCTTGTTGTAACGCAAGACATAGCTCAGGCTGCAAATCATGGAATTAGCGTGCTAGTAATTAGCTGCCCTTGCGCACTTGGCCTTGCAACTCCCACAGCAATTATGGTTGGAACTGGGCGCGGAGCAAAAAGTGGAGTGCTAATTAAGAGCGCAGAAACGCTTGAAAATGCGCATGACGTTTCTGTTGTTGTCATGGACAAAACTGGCACAATTACAACCGGTGTGCCAGAAGTGACAGATGTTATTGCAGCGCCTGGCGTAGAAACTGAAGAACTTTTGCAACTAGCTTATGCGGTTGAAGCAAAAAGTGAACACCCTCTGGCACGCGCACTTTGCGGTTACGCTGGCAAGCGCGGCATAAACGCTATGGCTGTTCAGGCATTTGAGCAAATTCCAGGTGGCGGCTTGCGTGCGCGCCTTGCGGGAGAAGTTGTTTTGGCTGGAAATCTTCGCTTAATGAATGAACAGGGAATAGAGCTTGGTGAGCTAAAAGACCGCGCAGAAGCGTTGAGCGCGCATGGTAAAACCCCACTTTACTTTGCGTATTCAGGTGTAATTGCTGGAGTGATTGCGCTTGCAGATGCAGTAAAGGAAAACAGTGCGCGCGCTGTGCATGAGCTTGCCAACATGGGAATAAAAAGCGTCATGCTAACTGGCGATAACGCACAAACAGCGGCATCTATTGCCAGCGCTGTTGGCATTACAGAAGTTTGCGCAAACGTGCTTCCTCAAGAAAAAGAGGCCAAAGTGCGTGAATTGATGGAGCGCGGAAAAGTTGCAATGGTGGGGGACGGCGTGAATGACGCGCCAGCACTTGCGCGTGCGGATGTTGGCATTGCAATTGGTGCTGGAACAGATGTTGCAATAGAAAGCGCAGACATTGTTCTTATGCAAAGCGACTTAATGGATGTTGCTGCGGCAATTCAACTTTCGCGCGCAACGCTTAGAAACATCAAGCAAAATCTTTTCTGGGCACTTTTCTATAATATAATTTGTATCCCGGTTGCGGCAGGTGCGCTAGTTTGGCTTGGCATTACGCTTAACCCAATGATCGCAGCGGCGGCTATGAGTTGTTCTAGCATTTGTGTTGTATCAAACGCGCTGCGTTTGCGTAGTTGGAAACCAAGTTTTGAAGAAGGCAAATAGCGCATACGCCGTGGCGCGCAAGTGAAAACTAAGTTTTAGGTAAAAAGTAACTAGAACGGCGCGTGTTGTGCGCTGTCTAGACTTAAGTTTGTAAAAATGTAAGAAAGGTAAGCAAAAATGGCACTTTTTAAACAAACAGAAAAAATCACACTAAACGTTACTGGCATGCATTGCCCAAAATGTGTTGCACGCGTACAGCAAGCACTAGAAAGTGTTGATGGTGTTGTAAGCGCAGAGGTTTCCTTAGAAGAAGAAAAAGCTGTTGTAGAAGGAACCGCAGCTGCAGATGCACTTATTGCCGCAGTCCAAGCAATAGATTTTGGCGCAACGCTAGCTTAGAGACTGGGGTGGCGGGCGCTCGGCGTGTAAGAGCTCTTGCATTTGTCTTTGGGCTGTGGTGGCGGGCTCAGTCGCTCAAACAGTCCTGGGCTCGCCTATTTTGTGATGGGTTATATCACAAAATAGGCTTCGTG
>CAZRFO010000056.1:0-7703 GCA_964599515.1 uncultured Eggerthellaceae bacterium
TAGTTGTTGTTTCATAGCTTGGTGTTGTTCCATCTTGCGGATACGAAATAAGAAAGTGAGGTGTTACAGCAATGCCGTCGTTGTCTATGGCAGAATAAAAACGTGCAATCTGCAAAGGTGTGGCCATAACGCCTTGCCCAAATGTAACGTTATACGACTGAATCTTGCTCCACGTGCTTACATCAGCCAGATAACCTGCGCTTTCATTTGGATAATCAACACCTGTTGCTTTCGCTAGGCCGTATTGCGTAATCTTGTTGTAAAGCTTTTCAAACCCAAGGTAGTCTTCAACTGCTAAGCTGATACCAACATTTGATGAATATTTCAATATATCGCGGAATGTATAGGTTACAGCACTGCGTTCGTGAGCATCTTTAACCTCGTATTCGTCTGCCTCAAGCGATGTTGGGCATTCAATTTCATCTTCTGGTGTAAGCGTTCCTTCTTCTAAAATGGCAAGCGCAGAAACAGTCTTAAAAACAGAACCTGGCTCAAAGGCTTGTGTTATGCATTTTACCTGGTCAGAGCCTTCTTCTACAACGGAGCGGTCTGCTGGGTTAAACAAAGGATAAGAAGCCATTGCCAAAATTTCTCCAGTAGAAGAATCCATCAAAAGCGCACTTGCGCCATCGCCTTCAAGGCGTGTATATTCATCAAGCAAGCTTTCTTCAAGCTGCGCCTGCATGTCTATATCAAGAGAAACTACAATGTCTTTGCCATCTACTGCTTCTTTGCTTTCATAAACTGTTCCAGGAATGGCTGTGCCATTAACACCATACTCGTAGCTCTTTGTTCCGTTTTCGCCAGCAAGCACTTCATCGTAATATGCCTCTAGGCCAGTTAAGCCAACGCCATTGGAATCCAAGCATCCTACAATTTGGCCACCAACCTGCCCATATGGGTAGTATCTTTCAAGTTCATCTTCGTAGGAAAATCCATCTAGGCTCATGTCTATGAGTTTTTGAGCATCTTCAAGACTAATTTTTCTTGCTATGCACACGTAGCGGCTATTTTCTATCGTCATAAGTTCGCAGTAATCGGTAAATTCGCCACCAAGAACACTCACCAGGCATTCTGCTTCTTCTTGAAGGTCTGTAACTAGTTTCGGGTCACAGTAGACAGATTTAACTTCAACGCTTGCAGCTAAAATATTGCCGTTTCTATCATAAATTGTTCCTCTGTGTGCAAGAATTGTCTTCGTTGTATCGCGAGTTTTGAATCCTGCATTTTTCACATCTTCCGCATCTATAACTTGCAAAAAAATAAGTTTGATAAAAAATACAATTACAAGAAGAACCGCAAAACCAATGACAAAAATTTGACGCGCGTTAAGCGTGCTTATCCCAAACATACCAGGACCCTGATAGTTGTATTCTGCTGTTTTTGATTGGTTATTTATATTGCGTGTGCGCGACATGCCGGCATTTCGCCTTACCCAGTTATGGTATTACCTGCAAGTACGCGAGTGCTTCCAGCTAAAGACAAATTACCACTGTCATCTGTCACAACAATGTCTTCAGATAAATAAATTACTGTAGGGTCAGATGCCGCATGCATGCCTAATTCTGCTGCTTCGGTTTTAATGCGTGAGGGGTTAGAAAGCGAAGAAACCTGAACTTCAAGTTCGTTTGCCTCATGGCGCGCATCTTTAATTTCCGATGTTGTTGTTTGAGCTTGCAACGAAAGCGTAACTACGGCATTGTCAAGCGAAACGTGCACAATTGCAAAAAGCGCCAACACACAAGTAAATACCATTACGCACTTTGCAAGAGAAATGCGCGAAGCAAGTTGCGCTTCTTCATTGCTTTGCTGCCTACCACCTGGGTGAACACGCACATGCTGGCGCTTACCATAGTCAATCTCTGGTTGTGAATAAGAAGTATATGCGCGTGCTGCCTGTGCCAATTTATATCTCTTTTACTTTTATATATAGTCAAGTTTTTCCGCTACACGCAACTTTGCGCTACGTGCGCGAGAATTCTGCTTAATCTCTTCATCACTTGGAAGAATAGGCTTTTTCGTTATAAGCTTAAGAACTGGCTTTTTGCCACAAACACAGGTTGGAAGTTCTGGCGGACATGTGCACCTGTTTGCAAAAGATGCAAAGCAATCTTTTACGATGCGGTCTTCAAGCGAATGGTAGCTTATAACGGCAACTCGCCCACCTGGATTCAACCAACGCACAGCCGCATCTAAACCGCGCTGCAATGCGCCAAGTTCATCGTTTACTTCTATGCGAAGGGCCTGGAACGTTCGTTTTGCAGGATGTCCGCCGCTGCGCCTTGCAGCAGCAGGTATTGCTTGTTTGATAATTTCTACAAGCCTGCCACTTGTAACAATTGGCTCTTTTTCGCGCTCGCGAACAATTAGCGCGGCGATTTTTCCAGCAAAGCGCTCATCTGAATAGCTTCGAATAATTCGGGCGAGATCTGCTTCGTTATAGGTGTTAATGATCTCTGCTGCGGTTAAAGTGGTAAGTTTACCCGAATTATCCATTCGCATATCCAATGGGCAATCTTCCTTAAAAGAAAAACCCCGTTCTGGCCTATCTATCTGCACCGATGAAACACCGATGTCAAACAAAATAGCATCAATACCAGGCACGCGCGCCTCTAGTAATAGCTCATCCAAATTACCAAAATTGCCTTTAAGTAAAACAATTTCTGGGCGAATATCTTGCGGCAAAGAATTAAGCCTTGCCTCTGCCGCCGCTAACGCCGTATCATCTTGGTCAATTCCAATGAGCGTTCCATTTTTTCCTAGAAGCTTTGCTGCCTCAAAAGAATGCCCTGCGCCCCCGAGCGTTGTATCCACGAATACTGGGTGCGTTTTTGGTGTGAGTGCATTCATGCACTCGGGGAGCAGGACCGGAATATGCCTATATTCTTCACTCAAGGTTCTTAGTTTGCAGTGCCATAAAGCATGTCAGCCAATGTGACTCCGCTTTCAAAAGCTGCACGGTTTTCTGGGCTCCAAAGTTCAATGTAGCCATCGTTGCCAATAAACACTGCTTCCGACGTAATCCCAACATCCTGTTGCTGTTTGCTAGGGATGTTGATTTTGCCGCTGGAATCGATAGTCACTTCCATAGCGTCGCCCTTTAATTTAGAACGGGTACGGACATGTTCAGCGTTAAATTGCTGAAAGCCACCATCCTTCTCAAAAAAACGCTTTACCCATTCATTGAACTCTTCTGGTTCAAAAATAAGCAGGCATTTTTCTACAGGATCATGCGTGATTATCAAATCCTGAGATAGATGCTTTGCAAACTTTTGAGGGAACACAACGCGACCTTTATAGTCAACCTTATAGGAGAATTTCCCAAGAAAGTCTGTCATGCTGCCTCCCTTCAAAGCTAGCTATTCATCTAAGTGTTTGCATTATATCGTCACTATTTATCACTTTGCAAGCCAAATCGTCACTTTTAGCAAATTTCGATGCAAAAACACATTTTTTGGCACGCAAAAAAGCACCAAACGAATTTTTTGGAAAAAATGACCTAGAACGCAGGTACAAAAAAACCGTGCGTTTAATTGATAAATTTGGAAATGTTTTAATGCTAAAGAAGACAGTGCTATTTTTTAGCACAAGAGTGTTCGTGCAGCTTTAGCACAAAGATGCGCGTGTATGCAAGGTATTGAAACCAGCAAAACTTGCTAGCGTGTCATTTTTTAGCGTGATGCTTTACTTGCACGTAAAATGTAGAAATCAGCCAAAATTGCTGGAGTGCTATTTTTTAGCACGTGGATGCGCGTGCATGTATTCTTCTCTTATATGAGACCTATTCACATGTGTATAGATTTGTGTTGTGGAAATATCTGCATGACCTAGTATTTCTTGAATAATACGCAAATCTGCCCCGCCTTCAAGCATATGTGTTGCAAAAGAATGGCGAAGAGTATGTGGGTGAAGGTCTTTCACGCCAATAAAAAGCCCAGCTTTTGCAACAATCTTATGAACGCTTTGTCTTGTAAGCCGCCCTCCACGCGCATTAAGGAAAACCGCTGATGTTGGCTTTGAATAGCGTTGAATTAGAAGCTTGCGTGTATCTTGCAAGTATGCGGCAAGCGCTCTTGCGGCAGCGCCAGAAATTGGAGAAAGCCGTTCTTTATCCCCCTTGCCGCAAACACGTAAAAAGCCATCATCTAAGTAAACATCGCCTAAGTTAAGACCGCATACTTCGCTTACTCGCAAACCACAACCGTATAAGACTTCCATTATCGTTTTATCTCTAAAACCTATAGGCGTTGCTGGAAAGTCCTGTTCAAGAAGACGCGTAACTTCTTCAATACTCAAAACATCTGGGAGTTTTTCTGCTAACTTAGGGGACACAACAGTGCTAGCAGGGTTAATCTTTGCATAGTTTTCTCTAACAAAAAATTTGCAGGCGCCCTTAACAACACTTATGCACCGTTTTACGCTTGTTGGAGCAAAACCAGCTTCCATAAGGTGCCATTCAAAAGCTACAACATCTTCCCTTTTTGCATCTAATACATCAATTCCACGCTCAGATAGAAACGCTTCATATTTTTCCAAGTCACGCGTATACGCTTCAATTGTTCGCGGTGAACTGCCGCGTTCCACACGTAAATAAGAAAGATAATCTTTTAGAGCCTGATTCATGTGAGTAATTATATGCAAATGTGGCAGCGCGGCAACAGCAATGCGTGTGTTACGTTGCGCAATTTTTACTTTGCTTTGCGCGCATCAAGAATATGCACAATTTCGCTTAAATTATTGGCAAAATATATTCCGCTTTGGCGTTCTTTTGTAGAAAGTCCCATTTCAACCATATGATTTAAAAGCGCCTTCATACTTTCATAATAACCATTCAAGTTATAAAAAATACATGGCGCGTCTAATTGCTTTAGTGACACTTTTGACATGACTTCAGAAATTTCTTCCAATGTGCCAGTTCCACCAGGAAACGCAATAAACGCGTCTCCCAGCTCAATCATCTTTGCTTTGCGCTGCGCCATGTCAGGCGTGACAATAAGCTCTGTTAGACCTTCATACTGAGCAGCAATATCCATAAAAAATTGAGGCTCAACACCAGTTGCACGCCCTCCAGCAGCAATAACACTTTGTGCAAGTTCCCCCATCAGCCCACTTTTTGAGCCGCCATAAACTAGAGAGTTTCCACTTTTGCCAATCCATGATCCAAGTTCGCGCACCGCTTGTGTCAGAGTTGTATCATTTCCTGCATAGGCGCCAAGATATACGGTAATGTTCATCTGCTTGTCTTTCTTTTAAAGGCTGGTGTAAAAAACGGGCATCTGGCAAAAACCAGACACCCGCCTCCTCGTTTCCAACTATGTTTTGCTGCGCAAAATTTGGCAGCGCGAAAGTTTATTCGCCGCCAACCATTAAGCGACGGAATCCAGAAACCTTGATGGATCCGCCAAGAGATTTTGCGGTTTCTTCTGTAAGAGAGCCAATGGTTTTATCTGGGTCTTTGATGTATTCCTTGTTAAGCAAGCAAACTTCTGCCAAGTACTTAGCAATACGACCTTCAACCATTTTTTCTTGAATATTTGCAGGCTTTCCAGATTCTGCAGCCTGAGCCATATAGATTTCACGTTCGTGAGCAATTAGGTCTGCAGGAACACCATCTTTGTCAACAGCAACAGGATTGTCTGCTGCAACTTGCATTGCAACACCGTGACCATATTCTGCAAATACATCAGAAGTTGCATCAACGTCTGTATCAAAGGTTACCAAAACGCCAATCTTGCCACCCATGTGGATGTATGATGCAATTGCGTCTGCTTCAATGTATTCAAATCGAGCAATCTGGATGTTTTCGCCAAGAATATGAATAGCATCTGTAAGAATTTCTTCTACTGTTTCGCCATCTTCGTTCTTTGCTGCTTTGAATGCGTCCATGTCTGCAGGCTTTGCAGCTAATGCAGTAGCGCCAATCTTTTTAGCGTAATCCTTATATTTTTGATTGCTTGAAACAAAGTCTGTTTCGCAATTCATTTCAAAGATGATTGCAGATTTGCCGTCTTGCGCAACAACAGGCCATACAACACCTTCATTGGTAGCACGACCAGCTTTTTTAGCTACAGCAGCTAAACCACGAGTACGAAGAATGTCAACAGCTTTGTCCATATCGCCGTCGGCTTCTACGAGTGCCTTTTTGCATTCCATCATAGCTGCGTCTGTCATTTGACGGAGCTCTTTAACCATAGCAGCAGTAATATCGGCCATATCTAATCCTCCTTAGGAAATTTTTGATGCGGAGTGCGTTTTATTTTCCGCACTCGCGCGTTTCTACATTAGTCAGTAAGTTATTCTGCAGCTGCTTCTGCTTCAGCAGCAGGCTCTTCTGCAGCAGCTTCTGCTGGAGCCATTTCTTCAGTTGTAACTGGTGCAACGCCGCCTGCGATGATTGCATCTGCAACAAAGTCTGCCATCATGCGAACTGCACGAATTGCATCATCGTTAGCAGGAATAGCATAATCAACATCATCTGGGTCGCAGTTCGTGTCAAGAACACCAACTACAGGAATGCGAAGGCGATGAGCCTCATTGATTGCCAAAGATTCGCGGTTTGTATCGATGATGAAAATTGCATCTGGCTTAGCTGTCATATTGCGAACACCATTAAGGTTGATTTGCAATTTTTCAAGTTCTTTACGAAGCTTGATTTGCTCTTTCTTTGGAAGCAATGCCATGCGGCCGTCTGCTTCCATAGCTTCCAATTCTTCCATGCGCTGAACACGTGAGCGAATAGTTACAAAGTTAGTGAGCATACCGCCAAGCCAACGAGCGTTTACATATGGCATGCCGCAACGATTAGCAGCCTCTGAAACAGCTTCTTGAGCTTGCTTTTTGGTGCCTACAAACAAAACTGTGCCGCCTTTGCGAGCAAGGCTTGAAAGGAATGTGTAAGCCTTATCCATTCCAACAAGAGTTTGTTTTAGGTCGATGATGTAAATGTCTCCGCGAGCACCAAAGATATATGGTTTCATCTTAGGGTTCCAGCGGCGGGTCTGATGACCGAAGTGTGCGCCAGCATCAAGCAGCGCGGCAATATTAATTTTTGCCATCTTTTTCTCCATTCGTTAGTCCTCTGCTTGCGGTCAACCTTAGCATCCGCAGCCTTTTCCTGTGGCCACTAGCGGCGCTAAGTCGCACAAGCATGTGTGATTAGAAACTCAGGTATTTTAGGCGTTTGTAAAAATGTGCGCAAGCGTTTTCCAGCAAAATGGCAACAAAAAGCTGCATTTAGCTTGACAAAGGCAAAAATGGCGTGCACAATGGCGTTCGCACTTTGAAAAGGTGGAGCCTTCCGCCCTGCTTCGTTTCTCATTGTACTTCAAAAGAAACAAGCTTTTATTGGGGGCGACTGGTTTCGACATGTTAGGTTTTTTATGGGGAGCAAGCCGTGGTCTCCTTTCCACGTTAAACAAGGGTAATGTCAAATTAATTGGCAAAACTAACAAAACTTACGCTCTCGCAGCTTAATCGCTCAGAGCCGCTGAACCCGAATTTTTCCCGCTTCGGAGGACGCGTCATTTTAGGGAAATGCGCTTAACGACGTAGATGGTATGCGTTAGGCAAAGACTGAACCAACTCGACCGCAAAGAAGCCTGCCCGTGGGCGTCTTTCCTTCTAAACCAAATCACCGGACAAGCTTGTAGCGCCCTGTAAGGGATTTAGTATGGACCGGAGTTCGATTCTCCGCGCCTCCACCA
>CAZRFO010000057.1:0-7539 GCA_964599515.1 uncultured Eggerthellaceae bacterium
GTTCACTAATCTCATCCAAGTAAGGAATGACAGCCTGCTTATAAGGTATTGTTACATTGATTCCGCAAAACTTTGCTTCCTTCATGAAACCAGGAAGCTCATCTTCTGGAATCTCTTTTAAGATGTAGTTGCTATTCCCAAGCAATGCATGAATCTCTTTTGAAAAGCTATGACCTAGCTTCTTGCCAATAAGCCCATATTTCATTTGAGCATCACTGCTTCTTGGTTAGCTCTTGGGGAGTGTCACTATAGCTACCAGCAATTTTTATGACATCGCAAACAGAAGCGAGCCTGCTAAGCATAGATTGCGCAACTTCGGAAGTTTCATCGCCTTCCGCTTCTACGTAAAAGTAATATTGCCAAGGCTTATCCTTTAGTGGACGGCTGCGCAATGTTTTCATGTTAAAGCCAAAAGCGCCAATAACATTTAGCACCTTAACAAGGGCGCCAGCTTCATCGTTTACGCTAAATAGCAAAATAAATGTACGCTGTTCTGGGCGCGCAACGGATAGTTTTTCGTTTGGAATGCGAGACAGCACAACAAAGCGCGTGGTGTTTACATTGCTTTTATTTATGTCGTGATCAAGTAAGCATAAATTATAGAGTTGCGCCGTTTCTTCGCTTGCAATGGCCGCAAAGCTTGTGTCGCCAGATTCTGAAACCATCTTTGCGGCAGCAGCCGTACTTGTGGCCTCCACCGGCTCAATTCCAAGTTTGCGCAGATAAGGCTCACATTGGCTTAGCGCTTGCGCATGACTTACCGCGTGTTTGATATCTGAAATCTTAGCCCCAGGTACACCTAGTAAGTTTTGCGTAATGCGCAAGTCATACACACCATTTATGTATAAAGACCCGCTAAAAATTAAATCTACAACTTGGCCAACTTCTCCAGCGTAACTGTTTTCTATAGGCAAAATGGCGTTGTCGCATTCACCATTTTCTACAGCGCGGTATGCCTCTTCAAAACCAGCATATGAAATTGCTTGCCCGCTTGGAAACACTCGCTTTGCCGCAATGTGAGCAAACGCGCCAGGAACTCCGTTGTATGCGCATTTCACGCCCTCTACAAGTTTGTACTGATATTGCTCGGAAAGCTCTACGATGTTTTCTATTGCACGCACGTAATAGGCAGAAAGCTCTTCGCTTCCGCCTGCTTCTGCAAAGTTTTGACGCGCACGTTCAAAAACACGCTCTCTTTGAGCATCGTCCACAACCGGAATGCCGCGTTTACTTTTGTATGCAGCAATTGATGCAGCGGCATCCATTCTTTGTTTAAATAGCTTTGCGAATTGCTTGTCTATCTGGGAAATTTCTTCTCGTGCCGCATCTAAAGACAATGGTTCTTCTTGCAAAGACATAGTGGCCTCTTCGTCAATCGTATTAATAAATATTTGCTTAAATTTAATTGAGTTTTTTAACGCGCAAGCGAGTAATTCTGTGTCTGCGCATTTTTTCTACAGCAAATTGGTATTCGCCAATGTTGAATTCATCTCCAAGTTGCGGAACAACATCCACGGTATCCATTAGCCAGCCAGCTATAGTTTCGTATTCGTCAGATTCTTCAACTGGCCAACCTAGTGCTATGGCTTGTTCAACCGGGAAGCGCCCGTCAACCAGCCATTCATCATCGTTGAGGCGGTTAATAAACTGCGCTTCGTTGTCGCTTTCATCAATGATTTCGCCAACAATTTCTTCTACAACATCTTCAATGGTTGCAATGCCAGCGGTTCCGCCGTATTCGTCCAAAACAACTGCCATTTGCTGGTGAGACATTTGCATGTCGGAAAGAAGCGGCAAAACATCTTTGGTTTCAGGAACAAAAATTGGCTCAAAAAGATAGTCAGATACTAAATCTTCTTCTTTGTCGTTAAGTAAAGGATCTAGCAAGTCTTTAAAATACGCAATTCCAACTATGCGGTCTGGTGTTTCATGAAATACCGGAATGCGAGAAAATCCAGTTCCGCGCATGCGTTCTATTACTTCTAGTACGGTTTCTGTATCTTCTGCAAAAATGACATCTACGCGCGGCTTCATAATTTCGCGCACAGTCATGTCTCCTAGGTCAAAAATTTCATGAATGAGGCGCTTTTCATCGTCTGCAAGTTCCTCATTATCTTTAACCATGTACTTGATTTCTTCTTCAGAAACTTGCTGCCTGTCATCTGCCTCTTTTACGCCAAGCAAACGCGAAAGCCCGTTAGCAGATGCACTTGTTAGCCACACCAATGGAGCGGCCACTTTAGAAAATGCACGCAAAGGACCTGCCACTTTTTTGCTTATTGCCTCTGCGTCTGCTAGCGCCATGCGTTTAGGTACAAGTTCGCCCACTACAATGCTTAAATAAGAAACTATTAAAGTAATTACTATTGGCGAAAGTGCCGGAGCAATAAAACTAAGCCAGCCAATATTGAAGCTGGACAAGAACTGACAAAGCGGGTCGGACAAACTTGTTGCAGCAGCAGCTGAAGCAAAAAATCCAACTAAGGTAATAGCCACTTGAATAGTCGCAAGGAACTGTCCTGAATCTGTTGCAAGGTCAAGCGCACGAGCCGCGCGTTTGTCGCCTTCGGCTGCTTCTTTTTGAAGCAAAATTTGCTTTGCATTTACCAATGCCATTTCGGACATTGAAAAATAGCCGTTTACTAAAACTAAGATAATTGTTACTACAATACTAATCCCAACGCTCATTTGCGTTTTTTCATTCCTTCGCTCATTTCCTGGTCTGTCTAAGTTTTTCGGTCTTTTCCGTAAAAACTTAAACGCTTATTATAACCGCTGTTTTGCTAGCCTAAGTGACAATTACGCTTTAATCTATTCTGCTTTCCATGTAGCGTGCCAAGGCATACTTTGTAATATCGCTTCTGTTTATAACGCCAACAAGCTTGCCATCATCTACAACAGGGACTTTCTTTAGTTTGTTTTCACCCAGCACACGGCACACATGGTCTAGCGAATCTCCAAGTTGAACTTGTATAACGCCAACATGAGCAATAGAGTGCACGCTTTGCTGTAAGATTTTTTCTATCTTTTCGTCAAATTCCGTATCATCCGTTGCGCTTCTCATGATGAGCATAATTGGGTCAATGTATTCTTTTGAACGCAATTTAACGGCACGCAAAATATCACCATCTGAAATAAACCCAGTTGGTTCGCCCTTGTCATTAACAACCGGAACTGCACTAATGCCGTAATCTACAAAGAGTTTAACAGCTTGTACAACACTTGCATGTTCAGAAATTGTAATAACATCTTTGTTCATAATTGCTTCAATGCTTGCTCTTTGAGGGGTAGATTCGCTTGAATCTTTCTTTTCATGAATAGCATCTTTAACCAAGAAGATAGCCATAAACAAAGCAACAAGGCAGAGTACACCAGAAAACGCATATCCACATGAAAATCCAGTTAACAAAGAACTTTGCATAGTAGCGCCAGTTCCGGAAACCAATATAGCAACAAAACTGTAAATAGAAACCATGAGCGCTGTGCCCAAAGAACCGGCAGACATACGTATTGTATTGTTAATAGACGTGCCATGATTCATATAGCGGTTTTCTAGTTGATTCATGCCCCACGTTGTAATTGGCATGTTCACAAAAGCCAAAGCAGCAGAACGAATGCTTACATAAATTGTAAGCAACAGCAGGTCAGACTCTAAAGTAAGCGAGCACAATCCAACAGTGGCAAGCACACATATTGCCAGCCCAGCAATAGAAATCTTGCGTGCGCCGTAGCGGTCAAAAAGCCTACCAGCAATAGGGTTAAACACGCCCATAAGAATAGCGCCAGGCATTAGCGTGAGCCCCGAAATGGTTGCTGAATAACCACGAATAGTTTGAATATAAATTGGATTTAGAACAGGGGCGCCCATGATTGCCGCTTGGACAATTGCGCAAATTATGGTTGCCTTCAAAAAGCGCTTGGATTTCAAAACGCGCATTTCAAGCATAGGGTTTTCAAGCTTAAGTTGACGACGCACAAACCATGTGGTAATTAGTGCACCAGCTATCAAGCTTGCAATTGCCAACGCAATCATACCTTCTTGTGTAATGGTTGAAAAACCATACAAAAGTAGCGCTAGGCCCAAAACAGAACTTATAAGTGAAGGCTTATCAAGTCTTGCATCTGGCCTTGCGGGAACCCTATCTGAATTTAAAACTAAGCCACCAGCAATAATTCCAACAACACTAAGACCAGATACTATCAAGAAAAGAATATGCCAGTTGAAATTATCAATCACAATACCAGCAAGTGTTGGTCCAATTGTTGGCGCTACAGCATTCACAAGGCCAAACATTCCCATAGCACCACCGCGTCGCTCCGGCGGAAAAGAGACCATTAGTTCTGTCATAACCATTGGCATAAGGATTCCAGCGCCCGCTGCCTGCAAAAGACGCCCTAATAGCAAGACTATAAAAATTGGCCCCCACGCGCACATCAGTGAGCCAATCAAAAATACAATCATTGCACCAATAAACAATTTGCGAGTAGTAAATCGCTCTATCAAAAATGCCGTGATAGGAATCATAATTGCATTTACCATGGTAAACCCAGTAATAAGCCACTGGGTAACAGTAGTTGTAGTGTTCAATTCTGCAGTTATGGTTGGAAGCGCAGGGGTAACAAGTGTTTGGTTTAGAAATGTTACGAAAGAGCCGCAAACTAAGATGATTAGCGCAATAAGCTTCTTTTTTGGTAGTTTTCCGTTTTCGTCTAGTCCATAAGTTTCTGTATTATTTTTCACCATCAGTATCACTTCCGTTTAAAGGCTTCGCATCACATGAACGTTCCCCCAAACGTAGTGCTGTTTCCATTGTTATGTCTTCCCCTATAAAGCGCTGTGCATTGCGCCAAAGAATTTTTTCTGTGTCTTCTTCGGATAGTTCCATAGATTCAAAAAGCCGCAGTTCATCTGCCGGGCTCCACATAGGAAAGTCAGAGCCAAACAAAATTCTGTCTGCCCCATAAATGTTAATTAGCTCTTTTGCGCGACGCATTCCAGTAATAAAAAAGCTAGACGAACAATCCATGAAGCAGTTTTCGTCTTCCATATATTCAATTGCTAAATCTGGAATAGACCAACCACCAAAATGCGCTGCATCTACGCGCAATTTCGGAAAAGTCCTGCATATATTTTTAACGCGGCGTGGATGTGAATAGTCATATCTGTAATCCCCCGTGTGAATGATGAGTGACATTCTACCCTCAATCATTTCATAGATGCGCATCATACGTGGGTCGTCTGCATTTACATATTGCGTGTCTGGGTGAATTTTCATGCCCTTAAGCCCAAGTTTTAGTGCCCGTTCAATTTCTGCCTCTGGGTTTTCATAGTCTGGGTGCATTGTCATAAAGCCAATGAAATTTGGGTGCTTTGCGCATTCCGCTGCAATAAATGTATTTATGCTTTCCACATTTTTTGGCTTTACGGCAACAGAATGAACTATTGCATGCGTAATTCCAGCTTGCGCGTGACATTCGCAAAGATGGTCTGCTGTTCCGTTGCCATCCATCTTGATAAGGTAAAAATCGCCAACTGACTCTACGGCTCTGCTGGATATTTTTTCCGGGTAAATGTGTGCGTGCGCATCTACCACGGGGTGCGTGTATGCAATAAGTGCATTGCGCTGCGAATCGCAACGCGTTTGCAGTAAATCTGCTTCGCGCTGCGCATGTGTAGAAGTGTTCATAGGAATTCCTAATCTGGCACAAAAAAGAAAATGCTTGCGTTTGTATGCAGCACAGATTGTTTACTTTTTTGGTCACATGCTAAAGTTACGTTTTCTTTCAATACGTATTATAGACAGCGTACATATATGATTTCTACAAATATGCCGTTTTAAGTGCGAAAACGTTCGGCAAACGAACATAGCCGTTACCAAAGCGATACATTACAAGATATCAAGGCTGACGTTTGACAAACGAACATCGCAATCAAGAACTAGCTACTGTGCGAGATTCAATTTTAAACTTCTTGCAAACATCCTCATCTAGTTCACAACCAGTTCCAAAGGCAAAAGTGCCATTGTTGATAACAACAAGACCTCGTTCTGCAGCATAATGAGGCACAAATGCGTCCGCATCAAATGCTCTACATACAGACCCAAAATCTCCTGCATCGGTTACGCTTGAAAGCGTCTGAAACGCGGCACAAATTCTGCGAACAAGACCAAGCCCGTGGCTTCCATCCATCCAGGTATAAACCCCTTGCGCGTTAGCCTTGCGAATAAAGTCAAGAGCTGGGCGAATACCGCCAAAGCGATTTATGTCTACAGCCACACAACGAAGCGCACCTGTATCTAGAACATTGTAAGCATCATGTACATCTCTAATAGGATGATTCACGCAAATTGGCATGCGAAGACGCATTTGCAAATTTGCCAAACGGTTTGCATATTCTGCAAACCCGCCGCTTTCGTTTACATCAAAAGCAATTGGGTCTTCAATCCATGAAATTCCCAATTTGTCCAAAGCCAAAAGTTCGTCTATGTTTTCTTCTGTAAATAACTCCTGAGCATTTAGAGCAATTGCGATATCCGTAAAAACTCTACGAACAGCAAGTATACGTTCAAAAGCATTACCTGGGCTTACGTCTATTTTTATGCGCCTGTAACCAGCCTCTGCGCTAGTGAACGTGCGCTCTACTGTTTCTTGCACTGTCCCTTCAGGCACACGGGCGCCAACAGCTAATCTGGCAGAGCTTGCAGCTTCGCTTTGCGCAGCACCACCAATAAGTTGCCAAAGTGGCTTTCCGGTAACTTTGCCATATATGTCCCACGCTGCAATTTCAATAAGCGAAAGTTCCGCAGCGCTAGGCGCCTGAAGGCTTGCACACGAAAGCGCACTTGATACTTCACCAGGGTGCAAAAACGCACGTTCAAACAAAATTGGTGCGAGTTTGTTTGCTACAACATCAAGCGACGAACGCGCTGCATTTTCTTGCACATTGCCATGCAAGACGCTTTCTCCAAAACCAATTCTTCCTTCATGGTCTACTACTTTTGCAACAAGCGCATATCTAAAAGGTGCAGATGAAGTGCTTTGTTTTTGGGAAAGATTTGCAGCAGATATACGCTCTGGCGAACACGGAATCTTAAGCAGGTCCAATTGAATTTCTTGCAGCTCTATACGTTCTTCAAAGCACTTGAAAAGAAGTTCGCTTTCCACATCTCCGGTAGCACGGCGCGGAAAATGCTCAAGCGAAAACACAAATTTTGGCATATAAGCACTAGATACACTTGAACGCAATTCGCGTGCAACACGTCGCGAAAGTGCAGTTAATGTTTCATTTTCATCTGGCGCATGTTCTATAAAAATTGCAGGTCTTCTGCCGTCTTTTGCATCGGGCGCAGCAAACACAAAAGCATCGCTAACACCTTGAATTTTCATAGTACGCGCGCGCAAGCGAGCAGGCTCTACAATTTCTCCAGCGCAAATGAAAACTTCTTGAGCTGGACTTCGCAAACATAAACCGTCATCAATCAAACGCGCAGTGTCGTTTGTTATAAAGTAACCATCTGGTGAAAAGGAAGCATATGCGTT
>CAZRFO010000058.1:0-7457 GCA_964599515.1 uncultured Eggerthellaceae bacterium
GCTGCAATGATGCTTGACTATTTAGGCGAAGGTGCTGCAGCAGAAAAAATTCGCACAGCCGTTAAAGCGGTTTACGCAGATGGAAGCACATTAACTGGGGATATTCGCCGCGCTACAAAATCTGGACTCAAAGCTGCCAGCTGCACTGAATTTACGCAAGCTTTGCTTGATGCGATGAATAAATAAACTTACAAAGACGCAAAGGATTTTGGAATGGCAAACAAGCAATTAACTGAAGTATCTGTTTATAGTTCGCCAAATGGTAGCTTCAAGTTTTATGACATTAACGCTTGCGAGGGCGCAAAAAAGCTGCCCCTTTCGTTAAAAATTGTGCTTGAAAACGTGTTGCGTAATGCTGCATCTGAAGAAATCGCACGCAAACAGGCTGATAGAATCTTAGAAGCGGGACTTCAAGGTAAAGCCGGGGAAGAAATTGACTTTAGTCCAGCGCGCGTATTGTTTCAGGATTTCACTGGCGTGCCTGCCTTTGTTGACTTTGCTGCAATGCGAGAAGCATGTGCAAATCTTGGCGGCAATCCAAGCGCAATTAACCCACAAATTCCTTGCGAGCTGGTAATTGACCATTCTGTTATTGCTGATGATTCTGGTTGTTCATGCGCGCTTCAAAACAATTCTGCAAAAGAATATGAGCGCAATATTGAGCGCTATAGCTTTTTGAAGTGGGCACAAGAATCTTTTGAAAATGTGAAAATTGTTCCGCCTGGTGTTGGGATTTGCCATCAGTTAAACATTGAGCATTTTGCACGTGTTGTTATGCTTTCAAAAGACGGCAAAGAGCTTAGTGCTGCAGATGTAGAAAAACTAGAAGACTGCGACTCAAGTACAGGTGAAAGCGCATGCGATGGTGCGTTGCCGGAAAGCACACTGTCTGAAAGCGCATTGCCGAAAAGCGCGTTGCCGCTAGCATACTTTGACACGCTTGTTGGTACAGACAGCCACACTCCAACCGCTAATGGTTTAGGCGTGCTTGGTTGGGGCGTTGGTGGAATTGAGGCAGAAGCTGCAGCACTTGGACAGGCTATTACAACGCTTGTCCCGCGTGTAATTGGCGTTCATCTAACTGGGCAGTTGCAAGATGGAATTACTGGCATGGATGTTGCTCTTCGCTTTGCGCAAATGCTTAGAAAGCAAGGCGTTGTTGGATGCTTTGTGGAATGTTTTGGCGAAGGCGTAGCTGCACTTTCTGCAACTCAGCGTGCGTGCGTTTCAAATATGACACCAGAATATGGCTCTACTTGCACATTGTTCCCAATAGATGAAAAAACAATTGACTATTTGCGAATGACTGGGCGTTCTGAGTTTCAATTGCAACTTATTTCTGCATACGCAAAGCATCAGGGATTGTGGAATGACACAGAACAAGAGCGCATTTATTCTGAGGTTCTTGAACTGGATCTTTCTACGGTTGAGCATTCTCTTGCAGGTCCTTCGCGCCCGCATGACCGTATTCCGCTAAGTGCAATGTCTTCACGTTTTAAAGAAATTTGCAAAGAGCGCAATCTTGATTTAACAAAGACTTGCAGCGTGGACTTTGGCGGAAAGCAATATGAACTTACGCACGGGGCGCTTGCAATTGCCGCAGTTACAAGCTGCACTACTGCCACGGACCCAGAAATGATGCTTGCGGCAGGGTTGCTAGCGAAAAAGGCTGCAGCAGCCGGATTGTGTGCTAAGCCATGGGTGAAAACGATTTTCGCTCCAGGAAGCCGCGCTACAGAAGCGCTTTTAAAAGACGCCGGCCTAATGGAAGGCATGGAAGCACTTGGTTTTCATACTTGTGGTTTTGGCTGCATGAGTTGTATTGGCAATTCGGGGCCTGTGTTTCCTGCAATGCATGAAATCGCCGGAGAAATTGAACTTGCAAGCATACTTTCAGGCAATCGTAATTTTGACGGACGAATTTCTGCGGATGTTTCGCAAAATTACTTGTGTGCTCCAGCGCTTGTAATTGCCTATGCGATAGTTGGTTCTATGGAAGCAGATTTAAACACGCAGGCATTGGGAGTTTCTGCAGATGGAACACCAATCATGCTTACAGATATCATGCCTTCAAAAGATGAAGTTTTAGCTCTTGTTGAAAAATACGTGAAGGCGGAATTGTACGTAGACACAGAGCGACTTTTTGCAGGCGACGATTCGTGGAGGGCGCTTTCTGCAGAGCCGTCTAGTACTTATGCGTGGGATGAAGCATCTACATACGTGAAAAACCCACCATACTTTGATGGAATGTCCATGAAACCAGCACGGCTTGCTCCAATACAGGACGCTAGAATTTTGGGCAATTTTGGAGACTTCATTACTACAGACCATATTTCTCCAGCTGGGTCTATTGCAAGCTATTCTCCGGCAGCGCGTTATCTGCGTGAACGTGGCGTTGCAGAGACAGATTTCAACACGTATGGCAGCCGTCGCGGAAACCATGAGGTTATGATGCGTGGCACATTTGCAAACGTGAAGTTGCAAAACAAACTTGCTGGCGGCAAAGTTGGTGGATGGACGCGCGACTTTACAACTGGTGACATTTCAACAGGTGAAATTGTTGCGGTGTACGATGCTGCTCAATCCTACAAAGACGCAGGTGAACAAGCCGTTTTGTTAGCTGGCCTTATGTATGGAAGCGGCTCTTCGCGTGACTGGGCTGCAAAAGGGCCTATGCTTTTGGGCGTGCGTGCCGTGATAGCGAAAAGCTACGAGCGCATCCACAGGTCTAATTTGATTGGGATGGGTATTATTCCGCTGCAATTTGAGGAAGGCCAAGATGCAGACACTCTTGGGCTAGATGGCTCTGAGCGCATTTCTGTTGAGAATATTGACTTTTCAGACGGTTTGCCAAGCCCTGCAAAAGTAAAGGTGGAAGCAAAAAAGCAAGACGGTACAAGTGTGGAATTTAAGGCGATTGTCCGCGTTGATACTCCAACAGAGGGTGTCTATATTTTGAATGGCGGAATCCTTCAATATGTTATTCGAAGCCTTGCTGAATAAGGTACAATATGCGTTTGAAGATTTTCGCGTAATTTTTCAAGATTTCAAGAAAGGGACACTACATGGAAAAGCCTAAAAGTGGCGTTGATCAGCTTCTAGAAGCACTTATGGGTTCTGGAGTTGATGTAAGTAGCGTTGGAGGAAGCCAGAGCGGTCAGGATTCTTCTGCTTCGGCCGAAACAAGTGGATCTGGTGAATCAAATAACGCTGACAACCAGGGAAGACGTGCTGGTAATGCTGGGAACCCATTTGCAGCATTCTTTGGAGCGCCAGGAGCTGGCGGCAGCGGGCGCGGAGGCCGCGGCGGACGCGGCGGTGAAAAGGTGGAAGTGCCCTTTGTTGAAGACATTGCTCAGTGGGGTAAAAAACGCATAGTCATAGCCGCGATTTTGGCAGTGATTATTTTGCTTGCGGCGTATTGGTGGTTCCATCCGCCTATCAATATCCATAGCATTGACACTTGGATGTTCATCATTATTGTTGTGGCTATTTTGTTCGTCTTCTTTAAGGCGCGCCAACGTGCTTTTTCTAGAGGGACAAAGAGCACAGATAAAAATCCTAAAAAGGCTAAGGTTTACAAAGGCCTGTCATACGTTCCAATAGTAATTGTTGTAATTGGTGTTCTTGGTGGAATTTTGAGCTTGTCCATTATTCCTGGTAATGCGGCAAAATATGCGTCTATTCTTACTATTGAAACAGACGAATTTGCTGAAGACATTCAGGAGGTTAACTATTCTGAAATTCCAATCATTGACAGAGAGACAGCAGACCTGTTAGGTAACAAAGAAATGGGTACAATCCCTGAATATGTTAGCCAATTTGAAGTGTCTGACTTGTATAGCCAAATTAACTACAACCAAACTCCTACACGTGTTAGTCCGCTAGTTTATGCAGACTTGTTTAAGTGGCTTATGAACAGGGAAAACGGCATTCCGGCATACGTTTTGGTTGATATGACAACTCAAGAAGCAGAAATTGTTACACTTGAAGATGGCCAAGGCATGAAGTATACAGAATCAGAGCCTTTAGCGCGCAATATTGACCGCTACGTACAGTTAAAATACCCGTTCTACATGTTTGATGAAAAATCCTTCGAGATTGACGAAGATGGAAACCCATGGTGGATTTGCCCAGTTCAGTCACGTACGATTGGGCTTTTTGGCGGCACGACAATTTCTCGCGTTGTGCTTTGTAATGCAGTAACTGGGGAATGTGTAGACTACGCAATTGAAGACTGTCCGTCATGGGTAGACCGTGCGTACCCGTCAGATTTGTTATTGCAGCAATACAACTGGTATGGCAAGTATCTAAATGGCTGGTTGAACAGCTTCATTGGTCAGTCTGGTGTTGTTCAAACAACTCCTGGAACTGATGGAGAAGAAGGATACAACTACATTGCAAAAGACGATGACGTATGGGTATACACCGGTGTTACATCCGTTACATCGGATAGCTCAATTATTGGCTTTGTTCTTATCAATCAGCGCACTCAAGAGGCTCACTTCTATTCGGTTGCTGGTGCAACAGAAACTTCTGCCATGTCTTCTGCAGAAGGCCAGGTGCAAAACTTACGTTATTCTGCAACATTTCCAATTTTGATAAACGTGGCAGATCAACCAACATACTTTATGGCGCTTAAAGACGGCGAAGGCTTGGTAAAGAAGTTTGCAATGGTAGACATTGAAAGCTACCAGATAGTTGCTGTTGGAGACAGCGTTGCAGCGTGTCAGAATAACTACTTGGAGCTTCTTGCGTCAAATGGAGTTGATTTGCCAGATGATTCTGCTGTTTCTATAGGTGAATCTGCAACAGGTGTTATTTCAAAGATGACGCCGGTTGTTTTGAGCGGTAATTCGCATTATTACGTGATGCTTGCAAATTCAAGTTCGCTATATGATTTTTCAGTTGTAAGCTTGCCTTTGATTGTCACATATGACGAAGGCGACACAATTAGCTTTACTTACGCTACGGATAGTGAACCGTATGTGGTACAGACACTTGTGGCAGATGATGGCACTGTTGTTGTGGCAGAAAGCGAAGAATCTAGCGAAGACGCGCAGGCAACTGGAAGCGAAGGCTCTGCAACTGAAACAAGCAGTACAACAGGTACATCTGCTGCATAAAATAGCGAGAGGTTTTTCATGGAACAATATGTAACGGAAAGCGATGTGAAGCGCATTGCAGAATACGCACGCATTGGCTTAACAGAAGAAGAAGTTGTACAAATGACGGTTGATTTGAATAACGTCATTGAAACTTTGAAACCTATTACCGAATATGATTTAGAAGGCGTTGAACCAACATTTCACCCAATTGGAAGTTTGTCTAACGTGATGCGTGAAGATGTAGAAGTTGCTGGATTCACGCCTGATGAGGCACTTTCAAATGCTCCAAAGCAGCAAGATGGATGCTTTCTTATTCCTTCTATCTTAGGCGATGGGGGGAGTTGCTAATGCAAGAGCAAGATTTTGCAATGATGGATGCGGCGGCTATTCAAGCTGGCTTAGCCGCTGGTGAATTTAGCGCACGAGAACTTGCACAAAATGCACTTGAGCGCATCGCGGAAAAAGACGCGAAAGTGCACGCGTTTTTGGAAGTAACGGATGAGCTTGCACTTGCTGCCGCAGACGCACTTGACGCGCGCATTGCCGCAGGTGAGTTTGCACAGGCCGGCGTGCTTGCTGGCGTTCCAGTTGCTTTTAAAGATAACATGAACTTGGTGGGCACTCATACAACTTGCTCAAGTCGCATGTTGGAAAACTATGTTTCGCCTTATACGGCAACATGCGTGCAGCGCATTCTTGATGCTGGTGCTATTCCTTTGGGCAAGTTAAACATGGATGAATTTGCGTTTGGCTCTTCAACAGAAACAAGCGCGTTTGGTCCAACTCACAACCCTTGGGATTTAGAGCGCGTCCCTGGCGGCTCATCTGGCGGGTCTGCTGCGGCAGTGGCATCGGGCATGTGCACGATGACGCTTGGGTCTGACACTGGTGGTTCAATCCGCCAGCCTGGCAGCTTTTGCGGTGTTGTGGCGGTAAAGCCCACGTATGGTGTTGTTTCTCGCTACGGTGTTGTAGCATTTGGTAGTTCGCTTGATCAGGTTGGTCCTTTCACGCGTACCGTTCGTGATGCAGCGCTTTCTCTTAATGCGCTTTCCGGCCGCGATGTTTTGGATTGCACCAGCCAAGACGTTACAACCGACTTTACGACAGCACTTACGCAAGACATTGCAGGTTACCGTATTGGTGTTGTACGTGAATTCATGGAAGCAGATGGCCTTACAGCAGAGGTCAAAGAAAAGGTTGAAGAGGCGCTTTCCAAGCTAGAAGCGGCGGGTGCCAAACTTGTTGACGTTGAACTTCCAAATGTTCATGCGGCAATTTCTGCCTATTATGTGCTTGGGCCGTGTGAGGCGTTTTCTAATTTGGCACGTTTTGACTCTGTGCGCTACGGCTACTGTGATCCAGGTCATGCAGATCTAGGTGGACAATATGAAGCAAGCCGAAGCATTGGTTTTGGTGCAGAGGCTCGCCGCCGCATTATGCTTGGAAGCTATTTGCTTTCTTCTGGTGTGTATGACAAATATTATTACCCGGCACAGCAAGTTCGCACGCTTATTACACAGGATTACACGCGTGCATTTGAGCAGGTAGATTGCATAGTTGCTCCTGCTGCTCCGCGTACAGCCTTTAAATTTGGGGAAATTTCAGACCCCACCAGCATGTATCTTTCCGACATGTACACTATTTCCATTAACATTGCGGGCAATGGCGGCATGAGTATGCCCATTGGCCTGGGCGCTCAAACTCAACTGCCAGTTGGCGCACAGATAATTTCGCCTGCATTTAAAGATGAAAACATGATTCGCGTTGCAGCAGCGCTAGAGCGCATATATGGAAGTGCCCTTGTGGCACCTAAGTTTGCGCAGGAAGGAGGTGCATGTTAAATGAAAAAGCTTGAAGAAGTTTTGAAAGACTGGGAAGCCGTTATTGGCCTTGAAATTCACGCAGAACTTACTACGCTAAACACTAAGATGTTTTGCGGTTGCAAGCTTGAATTTGGCGCAGCTCCTAATACACATACATGCCCAGTTTGCCTAGGTTTACCTGGTGCTTTGCCTGTTCCTAATAAAGCAGCCATTGAAAGCATTGTGCTTGCCGGTCTTGCTACGAACTGCGAAATTGAAAAGCATTCAATGTTTTACCGCAAAAACTACATGTATCCGGATATGACCAAAAACTTCCAGACCACACAAGGTCCTGTTGCATTTTGTATGCGTGGACATCTAGACTTAGAAGTTGAAGGCAATGCCGCTAAAGAACGCATTGACCTGGGTGGACTTAACGTGGGAGATACTCGCGGTAATGTGACTAAAACTGAAGATGGCTATGTTGCACACGTGGGCATTACGCGTATTCATATGGAAGAAGACGCCGGCAAGATGGTGCACA
>CAZRFO010000059.1:0-7436 GCA_964599515.1 uncultured Eggerthellaceae bacterium
ACAGACAAAGATGCAGCAATGTGCAACGCCTCAAGTCTTAACTCAAGTCTTAACTCAAGTCTTAACGTCTCAAGTGTTAACTCAAGTGTTAATGTCCCAAACGTTAATACAGCAACAGACCCAAAAGATTTCATGTCGCTTTTTTTGGATCCATTATCAAAGGCATCCTTGCCCGCGCACGACTATTCATCTATAAACGCTGTAGTTGTAGGCGGTGGAACTGGCGCTCCGCTTTCTGTTAAAACCTTGCTTTCTTTGGGTATTACCACGAATGCTGTTATAGCAATGGCAGACGATGGTGCCTCCACTGGTGTTCTGCGAAAAGAAACGCATGCTTTAGCCCCTGGTGACATTAGAAAATGTCTTCTTGCATTTGCAAAAGATGAGGCAGACCCGTTTACACAAATTTTTGGCTACAGAATAGCATGTGCAAACAATCACTCTCTTGGCAATTTGATCTTAAGTTCGTTGGAAGAAGCCTACGAGTCCTTTCCGCTGGCAATTGAGCGCTGCGAAGAAATGCTTCACGCAAACGGGCATGTATATCCATCAACGCTTGACACACTTACTCTTTGTGCAAAAGACAAAGATGGAAGTGTTTTGCAAGGTCAAAGCATTGTTAGCAAATCAAGCAGCCCAATTCAAAAAATTTGGCTAGAAAACGAATCTGGAGAACAAGAAATTAAAGCCTATGAGCCTGCATGCAAAGCGCTAATGGATGCTAATTTGATAGTACTAGGCCCTGGGTCGCTATTTACCTCTGTTATTGCCAATCTTGCAATTCCTGGAATTGTGAATGCAATAAATGAGTCAAACGCAAAGCTTGTATATGTTTCGTCTCTTAATAACGCAGCAGGTGAAGCGGCCAATTTTTCGTTCAAAGACGAATTGGATAAACTCTATGCAACAGGCGCAAAGCATATAGATTTTGTTTTGGTCCACAGCAAAACACAACAAACTTGCGAAAAAATTCCTGTTGAATCAGATGAAGCAAATAAGCAGATAAGCAAAACGCTGCCAACACAGAAAGACACAGCGGACAAGCAAAAAAATACAACATACATTGTCAAAAACTTTTATTACGATGTGTGTCCACATTTTCACAATCCTGTACAACTTCGCATAGCTTTTGAAGAGGTGGCAAATAAGTGTCTTTCTCTAATGAAGTAAAAGAAGAACTTGCGCAAGTAGAACCTGGCTGTAGCCACTGTTTACGTGCAACGCTTGCAGCCTTAGTTCGCGTTAACGGAAGCCTTTATTTGGTTGGAAAAGGTAAACATCGTCTAGAAATAGATACCGACTCTCTTCCAACGGCAAATCTTATTCAAAACTACTTCCAGCAACTTTATGAACTAGAAATTGCTATTACTATTAGGCGAAATGTCTTGCATAAATCGCTTAATTATCTTATTTCTATTCCGCCACAGCATGAGCTTGAATACGCATTAGTAGATATGGGTGTGCTGGCAGAAGACGGCGGTCTAGAAATGGGGCTGGCGCCTAAGTTGGTAAAAAAGCAATGTTGTAGCGCCGCATATTTACGTGGAGCTTTTATTGGCAATGGATTTATAGCAGATCCAAGCGGAAGGGCTCATTTTGAATTGAGTTTTGTGCTTGAAGAAATAGCCAATGATGTGGCAAAACTCTTTCATGAAAAAGGCATTAACGTTAAGGTTATGAAGCGCAGGAATAACTTTGTTGTTTATCTAAAATCTGGCGATGCAATAACGGAATTTCTTGCATATACACAAGCTTATAAAGCAGCTATGGAATACGAAGAGCAGCGCGTAATAAAAAGCGTACGTAATGACACTAATCGCAAAACCAATGCGGAAATTGCAAATATGCAAAAGGCTGTTGATGCATCGCTTCGTAGCCGCGAATGTATTATGAAGTTGCAAGAGCAGGGTAGGATTTCGTCACTTCCAGCGGCGTTGCGCGAAATAGCATATTTGCGCTTACAGTATCCAGCTGCGTCTCTTTCGGAACTTGGACAGCATGCAAACCCTCCGCTTTCCAAATCTGCTGTGGCTCATCGCGTTCACCGTTTAGAACAAGTTGCTCTTACGCTCAAGCGTTAAACTAGCTTCAAATACTGCGCACGGTTTACGAATGCGCTTTTTGTGGCGCCAAGCGTTTATGGCGTGAAAGCTGCTTAGCTGGTGCTACTATCAAAACAATATTTTCTCTTTAGAAAGGGGAGCCACATGGCAATCAAAGTTGGCATTAACGGGTTCGGACGAATTGGACGTCTTGCGTTTCGCGCAATGTTTAATGATCCAGAACTAGAAGTAGTTGCCGTTAACGACCTAGGAAACAAAGAACAACTTGCTTACTTGCTTAAATACGACTCAGTTCATGGCAGAGCATATGATTGTGTTGAAGCAACAGAAGAAGGCTTTGTTGTTGATGGCGTTGAAGTTAAAGTTCTTTCTGAGCGTGAACCAGCCAACCTTCCATGGGGCGAACTTGGTGTTGACGTTGTAGTTGAATCAACAGGATTTTTCACGGATGGCGAAAAAGCAAAGGCTCATCTAGAAGCAGGCGCCAAAAAAGTTATCATTTCTGCGCCTGGAAAGAATGTAGATGCAACAATTGTTATGGGCGTGAACGATGACCAATACGACAAAAACACCATGAACATAGTTTCAAATGCATCTTGCACAACTAACTGCCTTGCTCCTGTGGCAAAGGTTTTGCTTGACAACTTTGGCATTAAACGCGGCATGATGAACACAATTCATGCTTACACAAATGACCAAAAGATTCTTGACCTTCCTCATAAAGATTATCGTCGTGCTCGCGCTGCGGCTATGTCAATGATTCCAACAACAACAGGCGCTGCCAAAGCTGTTGCACTTGTTATTCCAGAACTTGCTGGCAAGCTTGATGGCTTTGCAACGCGTGTTCCAACTCCAGATGGCTCAATGGTAGACTTAACTTGCGAACTTGGCCGCAGCGTTACAAAAGAAGAAATCAATGCTGCAATGAAGGCTGCAGCAGAAGGCCCAATGAAGGGAATTCTTGCATATAACGAAGACCCAATTGTTTCTATTGACATTGTAGACAACTCACATTCTTCTATCTTTGATGCGGGTCTTACTATGGTTTTGTCTGGCGAAGGAGACATGGTAAAGGTTGTTTCTTGGTATGACAACGAATGGGGTTATTCAAACCGCGTAAAAGACCTAGCAAAGATAATGCTTTAGGCATACCTTTCTTTTTTGCGCCGCTCATGTTTTGGGCGGCGTTTTTTTGATTGTAATTTCATGAAGGAGTTTTCATGTCGGAAATATCAAGCGTTAAAAATTTAGATGCAGCGGGAAAGCGCGTTATAGTGCGAGTTGATTTCAACGTGCCAATCAAAGACGGTATTGTTACAGACAATACGCGCATTCTTGCGGCACTTCCAACAATAAAACTTTTACTTGAAAAAGGCGCTCGTGTTATTTTGATGAGCCACTTAGGACGTCCATCTGGTGAAGGATATGAAGAGGCTTATTCTCTTGCTCCTGTAGCAGATGAGCTTACAAAACTTATAGATGCACCAGTAATTTTTGCCAAAGACACTATTGGAGAAGATGCAAAAGCAAAAGCGCAAACTCTTGGTGACGGGCAAATTCTTCTTCTTGAAAACCTTCGCTTTGACAAGCGTGAAAAGAAAAACGACCGCGAATTTTCTAAAGAGTTGGCTTCACTTGCTGAAATATACGTAAATGATGCTTTTGGCACGGCTCATCGTGCTCATTCATCTACTGCTGGCATTGCTGAATTTTTGCCATCTTATGCTGGGCTTCTTTTAGAAAAAGAAGTGTCTACTTTAGGTGGAATGCTGGAAAACCCATCGCGTCCATTTGTTGCAGTTCTTGGTGGCTCAAAGGTTTCCGATAAAATTAAAATCATCGATTCACTTATTGACAGGTGCGACACGCTTATCATTGGTGGAGGCATGTGCTTTACATTCTTGCTTGCCCAAGGTAAAAACGTTGGCACTTCGCTAAAAGAAGAAGACTGGGTAGAGCGCGCACAAGAAATGCTTGATAAAGCTAAAAGCAAGGGCGTTTCTCTTCTTTTGCCAGTAGATGTTGTAGTTGCAGATGCTTTTTCAAATGATGCAAGCACTAAAATTGTTTCTGTTGATGAAATGCCAGATGATATGATGGGTTTAGACATTGGCCCAGAAACTTCAAGGCTTTATTGTGAAGCAATTGCAAGCGCGAAAACCGTTTTCTGGAACGGGCCGATGGGCGTATTTGAAATGCCTTCGTTTGAGGCTGGTACGCGAGATTTGTCTTTGGCTGTTGCCGCAAATGAAGAAGCCAGTACAATTATTGGCGGTGGCGACAGTGTTGCGGCTGTTAACAAATTTAACCTGGCAGATAAAATGACGTTTATTTCTACCGGAGGTGGCGCGTCTATGGAACTTGTCCAAGGCGAAAAACTCCCAGGTGTAGAGGCGCTTCGTAAATAGTTGTTTTTCAAATGAACATGCTTGCGAAAATAGATTGTAAATATACGTTTGCAAGTTTTGCTGGATTAAAATGCATATATTAAATGTGTAAATTTATGCAACAAGCAAGCATATGCAAAGAAAGAAGGTAGCTCATGGGACGTACTCCATTGATGGCTGGAAACTGGAAAATGAATAACACCATTTCAGAGGCTGTAGTGCTTACGCAAAAGATTTGTAATGCCTACGATAAATGGTGGGCAGATAAAGTAGACATTGCGCTTTGTCCCCCAGCAACAGATTTGAAAGCTGTTAAATCTGTTATTGAGTTTGAAGGTTTTGATATTGCTGTTGGTGCACAAAATGTTTATTGGGAAGAATCCGGTGCATTCACAGGTGAAATATCTGTTCCAATGCTTTCAGAAATTGGCTGTGAATACTGTATTGTTGGTCATTCAGAGCGCAGGGGCTATTTCAATGAGACTAACGAAGATGTAAACAAAAAAGCTAAAGCTCTGCTTGCTGGAAAGATTTCTCCAATTATTTGTGTTGGCGAAAGCCTGGCTGTACGTGATGAAGGAAACACACTAGATTATGTTTGTGCGCAGGTCAAAGCAGCATTTGCCGGCATAGACAATTTCCAAGCCAAAAAATGCGTTGTGGCTTATGAGCCAATTTGGGCAATAGGCACAGGAAGAACTGCAACGCCCGAGCAAGCGCAAGAAGTTTGCGCTGCAATTAGAGAAACGCTTGCAAATTTGTATGGCAACGACCAAGCTCAAGAAATGCGCATTCTATACGGTGGTTCAATGAACCCTGGAAATGTCGAGGGTCTAATGGCTATGCAAGATATAGATGGTGGTCTTATTGGTGGAGCAGCGCTAAAGGCAGAGTCGTTTATCCAACTAGTTAAAGCATGCCTTTAGAATAAGGGGTTTCTTTGGAAAGCAAGAATAACTACACTCTGCCAGCCGCGCTGATTATCATGGACGGCTTTGGCATGGATGTGCCAGGCCCAGGAAATGCAATAACACTTGCAAATACTCCAGTACTTTCCGCGTTATTTGAAAACAGACCAATGGTTTATTTGGAAGCATCGGGGAAGGCTGTTGGTTTGCCAGAAGGACAGATGGGCAACTCAGAAGTAGGTCATTTAAACATTGGCGCAGGTAGGGTTGTTTATCAAGAGCTTACCCGCATAAATATGGCGTGCGAAGATGGTAGTCTTGAACAAATTCCAGAGCTAATATATGCGTATGAACAGGCAAAAGCTGAAGGCTGTGCTCTTCACCTCATGGGTCTTTTATCAGACGGCGGTGTTCATTCAAATAACACGCACCTTTATGCATTAATGCGTATGGCTGGAAAACTTGGTGTGTCTGATGTTCGCGTACATGCATTTTTAGATGGACGAGATGTACCACCTAGTAGTGGAAAGTCATATCTGCTTGAACTTGAAAATGTAATATCAGAGCTAGCTATAAAATATCCTAAAACAAAATTCTCTGTTGAAAGTGTTATGGGGCGCTACTATTCCATGGACAGAGATAAGCGTTGGGATCGTGTACGCGCGGCATACGATGCAATAGTAAACGCGCAACCTTACCAGCAGGCATCTGCCATTGACGCTATTCAAAATTCATACAACGATAACGTAACTGATGAATTTGTTGTGCCAATAAATATTGGTGGCCGTGGCGTAAAAGAAGGCGATTCAGTTGTATTCTTTAACTTCCGCCCAGATAGAGCTCGTGAACTTAGCCACGCTTTTGTAGACAGTTCTTTTGAGGCGTTTCCGCGTAGCGATAATCTGAATGTTAATTTTGTTTGCCTTACAGAATATGAAGCAGGCATGAATGCACCAATTGCCTTCAAAAAAGAATTTCCACAAAATGTTTTGGCAGATGTAATAGCAAACGCAAACTTGCGTCAACTTCATATTGCAGAAACTGAAAAATATGCTCACGTTACATTCTTCTTGAATGGTGGCAGGGAAGAAGAAAAACCAGGTGAACAGCGCATTCTTATACCTAGCCCAAAGGTTGCAACTTATGATTTGCAGCCGGAAATGAGTGCTTTTGAGGTATGCGAAGCACTGTGTGATGCTATTAAAAACGATGCGGCAGACATCTACATTGTGAACTTTGCAAACTGTGATATGGTTGGGCATACGGGCATTATTCCAGCTGCTGTTTCTGCCGTAGAGGCAGTGGACATGTGTGTTGGTAGGGTTCTTATTGAAATTGCAGAAAAACATGGCGTTGCTCTTTTGACTGCAGACCATGGCAATGCCGATAAAATGATTGCAGAAGACGGAACTCCTCATACCGCACACACTACAGCACAAGTGCCACTAGTATTAATTGACTATGCCAATAAAGATTATAATTTTGGCGAAACTACCGGGGCGTTGTGTGATATTGCACCAACGCTTATTGCAATGACAGGCTTAAAACAGCCGTCAGAAATGTTAGGGAAGAGTTTACTTGCTTAAGAATAATTGTTTCGATATAATTGCAAACTTGCGTATTGGATTTCAATTGTAGGAAAGAAGAGGATTGATTTGAGTCCGCTTTGCATATTTTTGATTGTACTTTTGGTAATTTCTGGCGCTGGCCTTATTATCTTTATTATGCTTCACTCAGGTAAAGGTACTGGCGTTTCCGATATGATTGCAAGCTCTATTTATTCTACGCAATCTAGCGCAAACTTGATTGAAAAGAACCTTGACCGCATTACTATCATTTTTGCAATCATATTTATTTTAGTGCTTGTTATCTTGATGATTGTTTATCCTCAAGGCTCTATCAACGGTTAAAAATTATTTGTTGCAAAAAGACTATGTTTTGATAAAATAGCTGCCGTTGCTTTTTTGTCGGAGTGGTGGAATGGCAGACACGCTAGCTTGAGGTGCTAGTGCTCGTAACGGGCGTGCGGGTTCAAATCCCGCCTTCGACACCATAGAAATCTAAAAGAAGACCCACCC
>CAZRFO010000060.1:0-7427 GCA_964599515.1 uncultured Eggerthellaceae bacterium
ACGGAATCCACCCGTGCGTGAAAATAAAATGCGGCGTTTCAAAATAGTCAACCATAGAAGGAATTATTTTTTGTACAAATGGAGTGTGCAAAAACTCTCTGCCAACTTCTTCTGGCGCATAAAATAGATCTGCTTTTGTGCATTCGGTAAGCTGCAAAACTGTGTTTATTGTGCCATTTGAATGATGATGGTCATGAAAATAGCTGCCACTTGACCAGCCATTAAGCAGGTCCATAGCAAGATCTTCGTGGTTTCCTCTAATAAGAATTACTTCTTCCTTGTCAAGCAATTCAAGAATGAATTGCTGCAATTGCACCGCTTGTTCACCGCGGTCAAACAAATCTCCGCAAACGATTAGCTTATGCGGCTCTGCATCCGCAAAAAAGCCTTCCCTATCCAAGGCTTCCTGCAACTCATCAAAAAATCCGTGTGTATCTGCGGTAACGTAATATTTCATATTGCTCCTGTATCAAACATATTAATATCGGCGGCAGTGTAGCTATCAATGTATTTTTGCGCTGATTTTCTTTACGCTAATTCAAACATCGCCTACGAGACAGCTTCTTGTTTTGATCAGCCACATCATAAGCGAATGAGCAATCATCAGTCCACTGGCTATTCTGCATAATTCTGATAAAATCGAAATGGCAAATTTGCGCAGTGCGAAGCCGAGGGGCGGAAATGAAAAACGAAGCTAACAATTCTGACGATATCCGTAGCCGCGTTACAAAACAAATCATTTGGAAAGCGTTTTTCGATTTGCTTAGTGAGCGAAATTTTTCTGATGTAAGCGTTCAAAATATTTGCACAAAAGCGCAGGTGAACCGCTCAACTTTCTATAAATACTTTGACAGCAAGTATGATTTGCTTGACTATGGCATTACAAGTGTTATTCACATAGAAGCAGGGCTTGATACAGCCGTGCCAAGTAATGGTTCAAGCTGGGAAACATCTGGCCCGCATGCCGCATTGTTTAAATATGTTAAAGAGCATCAAAAGTTTTGGAACAATATTTTGTCTCAGGATGGTTTTAGCAGCGCGGCGTTTCATGGGATGCTAGCTGGAACAAAAATGTTCATTGAAGATATTTACCATTTGCCCGCAGACGAAATTGCTTGCGAAATAGGCGCGCAAATGTATATTGGCGCAATTGGCAACTTGACAATCTGGTGGCTTAAGCAAGGCTGCGAAATGCCAATTGAAGAACTATGTGAATATGTTGATACTCTTTGGCGGTATCCAAAAAAGAACTCTTCGCGTTAGCATTTTAATGAGACAGACAGGCGCTGCATAGCAGGCAATCGCAACATACGAATGCGGCAAACAGGCGCCACAAGAAAAACAACGGGCGAATGCGGCGGGCGTACAGCAAACGTAGCAGGCAGACATGACAGACGGATGCGACATGTTCTCGCGGCAGACGAAATCTAGCGAACATTCTGCTAATTAGAAGACTTATTAGCCATTGGGCGCGTCCAGCCGCATTTTTCGCACACAACTTCTCCTGGCTCTAGCTTAGCGCCACACTCCTTACATACAGACATTGAGTCGCGAAATTCCTGCAAAGCAGGATCTATTGGTTTCCCGCATGCACCACAATTTATGCAAAACATACACATTGTTTCCGCACCTCTTTATAACGGAAATTCCTGGTAAAGGGGTACATTCCCCTCTACCAGGAAAATTTCTTCATGCCGGTCTAAGCCTTCAAAAAGCTAGAGTCTACTTTTCAATATGGAACAAAACTTGCTTTGGCTTAGCAATTAGTTCCTTTGCAAGATCTTCAAGTTCGCCGTACTTTAAAACAGCTGCTTGGCAGTGTTGAACGCACGTTGGAAGTTTACCTTGCACAACGCGATCTTCGCATAAATTGCATTGTTTTGTGAAAACAGGCATGTTAACCCATTCCCAGGTTTCTTCGTCAATTTGATAAGGTCCTATTTTGGCTAAGTTAACTCCCCACTGACCTTCAGGCAAATTAAGTTCAAGCTTGCAAGCCATTTCGCATGAATGACATCCAGAGCACCATTCGTAATCTACAAGAATTCCCTTAGGCATGCTGCTCATCCTCCCTTAGTTTATACATTGTGCAAAGCATTGCTTTGTAGTCTGCACCAAAACCGGAAACACCAGGATTGTGCTTAATAAGATTGTTGATGTTAAGCTCTTTGGAGCCGTACAAATTATTTGGGTCCCCCTCTGGGCGCCACCATGCGTGATCTGCGCTCAAAGTACCAGGCTTAATAGTTGGAACAACCTTAACTTTTGACTGCGCGCGGCCCATTGGGTTTTCCAGCCAAACCCAATCCCCGTCTTTAACTCCGTATTCTTCTGCTGTAATTGGATTTACCTCAACGCGCGGGTCTGGAGTCATATTGCGAAGACGGCCAGGCTGCCTGTGTTCAGAGTGGAACATGTTTACGTGGCGAACGCCAGTGATCAGAATCAGCGGATATTTTTCATACACGTCTGGAGTAGAAATAGGGCTAAATGTTGGCTCTGTGTAGAATGGCATTGGGTCAAACTTGCACATGCTCTCAAAGAAATGCGAGTACAATTCAATACGACCCGTGTTTGTCATGAAGCCAGGTTTGCCATCTGGACGCAGCAAGCCTTTTTCGTATTTCTTATACGTAAACGGCAAAAAGCCAGGTGAAACTTCACGAAGTTCGTCAAATGTGAGGTCGCGGCCACCCTCTACGCACATTGCTCCAAACATTTCTTCAACCGTATCCCAAGGAAACGCATTAGGGTTTAGTCTGCGTCCAATTTCAAGAACAATTTCTGGGTCAGACTTAGATTCACCAATAGGAGCGCATGCCTTATTGATGGCTTCTGCACGTTGCATTCCGCAGCCTGCAACTATTCCATTTCTTTCTGGGTACGTTTGCGCAGGTAAAACAACATCACAAAGAGCCTGAATAGATGGTGTCATAAATAAGTCGTTCGCAATAATGAAATCAAGGTTATCGCGGTAAGCTTCAAGAACACGTTGTGGTTCTGCGGATGTACAAGCAAGAATATTGGTTTGCATAAACCACGCCGCACGTGGGCGGTACGGAATGCCAGTTTCTATAGCCTTTAGAACTTCAATTGTTGAAGCAAGCTGCACACCAAACGAAAGCAACGGGTACTTGTCAATACCAAGCCTTGCTTTTGCAGCTTTTTCTGTAACATATTCGTTTCCAGAAGATTGATCCGGCAAAAGGAACGTTACAACAGGACTCATGCCTCCAGGGATGTCAACGTATCCGCATATTTGATAGATTGCGCTTACCGCATGAGCAGCCTGGATACCAACGCGTGACATGTCAATGGCCAAACCCATCTGAATGGCGCCAGGGCCTTGAGTTGCAAACATGCGCGCTGCTTTTTCGATTTTCCACGCAGGAACATCGCAAATTTCTGCCACCTTAGAAGTTGGATATTCTTGTACGCGCTCTTTTAACGCATCAAACCCGTAAGTCCAGCGGTCAACAAATTCGTGGTCGTAGAGGTCTTCGTTAATGATGACATTTAACATTGCTAGGGCAAGTGCAGCATCCGTTTCTGGGCGAATTTGCAAATGGATGTCTGCTTTTGTACCAAGCCAGTTTATACGTGGGTCAACCACGATTAGGTGCGAACCACGTTTTAGCAGGTCAGTAAACCAATGGCCGTAAAAACCGTCTGCATTTGCTTCTAGCGGATTATTCCCCCACAAAATTATTGTTTGCGGAGCACGCCATTCTGGATTTTCGTAACGGTCTGGGAATTGTTGAGAACAGTCCATGACATAAAAACCACCCGCAGTTGCAAATCCTGCTGCCATACGAGGAATCCAGCAAGATTGACCGTCAAGTGCATAGCAGTAATTTGAACTGCCGTATGCGTAGCAAATGCGCGTAAGATATGCGCTGATGTCGCGGCCTGTTCCCTGGTAGAAGCAAACAGTTTCTGGGCCATAAGTTTCTTTGATTTCTGTAAGCTTGTCTACAACTAAGTCAATTGCTTCATCCCAGCTAATGCGCTGCCACGCATCTGGGTTGCCGCGCTGGTCGCGCGCACGCTTCATTGGATACTTTAAGCGATATTCGCTGTTTACGATTTCTGGTAGGTTCAAACACCTAACACACAAACGACCATTGTTGTATGGGTTTTCTGGGTCGCCTTCAACCTTTACCAACTTGCCGTTTTTGTCGGTGTACATTAGCACGCCGCAGCCGTCGTGGCATCCAGGCCCTGACCAGCCGCTACCGCGAGTAACAGTGTATTCCCCTTCTTGCCATTGATGTTCCTTGTGTACATGCGGAACCTGAATAATGTCTTCCTTTTTAGTAAGCGGTGGCCGCCCTTCAGGTTGTCCTCCTGGCATTGTGTTCTCCCTTCTCTAATGTTTTTGCTTGATTGTTTTTGCTGAATTTGCTTGGCAATTTTTGCTAAAAACAATCAATCCCCATAGGCACAATTAAACAACCAGTAACTAAAAAGTTGCAGTCATTGAAGGGGTTGATTTTGCTGGAGAAGTCAACAGAATTTACTATGTATTGAGTTTTCCAACAAATTGATGATATTTGTTGGATGCAGGAATGAGTAAGTGGCATATGAGCGTTTGTCCAATTGCTGCCATTGATACGTTGGCAAGCAAGTTTATACCCAAAATGCCCAGAGAGCTTTTGTCTGACTTATTACGGTGTCTGCGTCCCAGCGCTTTTCAGAACGAACAGAAGAAAATGGGTCATTGATAATAAGCTGACCAGAACTATCAAGCCCCGTTATCACAATAAAGTGGCCTGTAGTAGTGAAATCCCCAGGTCCAACGTTGCAAATTACAACACGCCCAGAGTTTAACGCCGAAATCAAACTTGAACTTGAAACAGAAACGCTGTCCATATTTAGGCCAAAGGCGCTTGCCGCAGCCCAAAGAAATCCAGTGTCTGTTCCATTGTATTCATCCATATATCCATGTTCATCTGCCCAAACGCCAAATGTATATGGAGTTTGCGAATTGTCGCCTGTCAAACCCTGATACACCATTGCAAACGATGTTGGACAGCACCCCGTAAGCGCAAACGTTGTATTGCAATACAAGGTATAGCCCCAACGTTTATCCCATTGGTGCAGAAGCGGAATTCCTCCAGAATTTACAGCAGGCGCTTCTTCGCCAGTTTCTTGCGGGTACTTTTCTGGCCATTCGCGAACAAACGAACGCGCGGCAGGGTCAACAGCTGCAAGTTTTAGCAATTTATACTGAACGATAGACCCATCCACTGTATAGCTACCCGGGTGCGCCGCAATCCACGCCGCGTCCGAATCTGTTTGGGCAGCCTCTATAAGTGCAGATGCGTATTCGTCTTCCAACAGCGCATATAGAGCATCCTCATTTATTGGGTCTTGTTCTTCAACTTGAACTTCTTGGGTTTCTGTTTCTGCAGCTGGGACCTCTTGCTGTTCCAAAGATGCCTGCGTTGTTTCATTTTGAGCGCTGCATGAACGAACTGCGCAAAATACTAAAAGAACGAGCGCCGCTGCCAAAACTAGTTTTGCTATTAGACTTTGCGAAATTAGGTTAGCCACGCCGCCGACAATGCTAGTGACAACGCCGCTGCCGCTACCGGCACCAGACGTCCTAGCTAAGCCGCGACCAGTCGCTGAGCCGCGTCCCGTTACTACGCCGCTACGCGTGCTAGTTGCTGAGCCGCGTCCCGTTACTACGCCGCTACGCGTGCTAGCCGCTGCGCCGCGTCTAGCTGAACCTGCGCCAGTTGATGTCCGCGCTGAGCCACGCCCGCCCGCTGAGCCACGCCCGGAAGCCCTCGCCGAGCCACTTGCTGGTGCGTTCGCATTGCCGTTGCCGGACGCGTTCGCGGCCCTTCGCGCTGCAAGCCGCGCTCTAGCACGTTCTTTGCTTTCTTCGTCTAATTGGCTCATAGGTCCTCTTCGTGTGCACAAAACAAGCGTACCGCGCCATCATAAAACTATGCCGTGAGTTCTTCCATTTCTTTTTTGTAGCGTTTTGCGAAAGCCGACAACGTAATTAGCCCAATTACAGCCAAGGCTCCAAGGAAGATAAACTGCATTCCAATGCCCAAAAGCCCAGATACAAACGGCATTACAAAAACCTGGATTGCAGCGGTTGGTATCATGCAGGATGTAGCAAGAGCGTAGTTGCTTGAGTAATATTTTAGACCGTAGCGAGACATCGACAAAGTTGAGCTGCAAATTGGCAGCCCGCCGTAAGCAAATCCCAAGATGATTGCGCCAGCAATGTAAAGTATTTGAACCTGTTGCACAAACGCCAAAACAATTGTCGCGCATCCCAGCAATGAGCACGAAGTTGAAATTGCCATTACTTTGCTAAGCCCAAGATTGTCATATATTAGCCCATAAACTATGCGACTAAAACCATTCGCAACAGACACAACTCCAACCAAAATTACGGCGACTTCCGTTGAAATCCCAAGAGTCGTTGCGCCTTGTTTAGCGGACCCAATTAACACAAGTGGCGCCAAAGCAGAACACACATACCATATTAGTTGAAGCTGAAATGTTCGCGAGCAAAACATTTGATGCGTTGTAAAGGAAGTTCGCGAAATTTTGGTAGAACTTTTTTGCGAAGAGGCGTTGTTTGCTTCGTTTTTTGGCTCTATAAGTACGGTTGCTGCAAAACAAAATGCACATACTATTACAACCGCAATTACCAACAGAGTGTTATGCAAGCCAAAGCTAGATTGAATCATTTTTTGTGCAAGCGTGCCAAAAATAAGAGCTCCAAACCCGTATCCCAGCAAAAGTAAACCAGAAGAGAAACCAACTTTATCTGAAAACCAGCTGTTTACTGTGGAAACTATTGAGTTATACCCAAACCCACATCCAAGTCCAACAAAAACGCCGTAACACAAAAAAATAAAAATGACGCCGCTATACATTGTAAAAGCAGTAGCAATGAAGCCTAATCCTACTAGAAAAGCCGAGATGAGAATGCATTTTTTGACGCCAATTTTTCGCTGTACATAAGACGAAAGCAAGCACCCCAAGCAAAAGAAAATCATCAGAATGCCAAAAACAGGCGAAATGCTTTCTGTTGTTGTACTTGCCGCCTGCGCCAAATAATCTGCAAAGATTGACCACGCGTACACCAAGCCAAGCAGCATCATGCACAAAAACCCAACAACTAAAATGAACCCACGCCTGCTACTCTTTGATTGCATTTTTCTCCATTCGGCACAGTTGATTGCTAGCAAAGTCATCGTATCACAAATTCAAAGTGGCATTTTGAATGTCGCTTTGAACGATGCAGGAATAACGACTCTGACAATCTCAAGGCTCCGACTATTTCAGTATAAATGGCCTAGTAATCACATTGTGGAGCACCGCTACACCTGAACATTCAGATTCAAATACTGCCCGTGTTGCTTCGTTTTTGATCCGCATTGGATTGAAAATTT
>CAZRFO010000061.1:0-7352 GCA_964599515.1 uncultured Eggerthellaceae bacterium
GTGTTCCTGAGCAAGGTTGTTAATGAGTTCCTGAATTGTAACTGTCTTGCCTACGCCAGCACCACCGAACAAACCGGTCTTACCACCTTTAACATAAGGTTCAATAAGGTCGATAACTTTAATACCGGTTTCAAAGATTTCGGTTGATGTAGTAAGTGTTTCATATTCAGGAGCTGGATGGTGAATTGGCATCCACTGATCAATCTCTGGCATTGGTTTGCCGTCAACTGGCTCGCCCATTACGTTCCAAATACGTCCTAATGTGTTAGGACCTACAGGCATCTGAATTGGAGAGCCGGTATCGGTAACTTCAATACCACGAGTTAAACCGTCGGTGGATGACATAGCTACGCAGCGAACCAAGTCGCCTGGAAGGTGTGTTTGAACTTCCAGAATAGTCTTGATGTCGCCGACTTTAGTATGTGCGTCAACCTTAAGAGCGTTATAGATTGCTGGCATTTCTTCTGGTGAAAACTCAACGTCTACAACAGCACCAACAATACGGACAATGCGTCCTACACCCTTTTTGGCCGATGCATTTTCAATTGTGTCAGCCATTTATTCCTCCAATGCCGCAGCGCCACCAACGATTTCGTTAATCTCTGTGGTAATAGCGCCTTGACGTACGCGGTTATACAATCTGGTTAAAGTCTGTACCATTTCATTGGCGTTGTCGGTCGCCGATTTCATGGCAGTACGACGAGCACCTTGTTCAGCAGCAGCCGAATCAATAAGCCCGTGGTACAAAGTGGTACGAACATAAGCAGGAAGAAGATCATTCAAAACGCCTTCAGCATTTGGTTCAAATTCTACAGAACCAGCGCTTGTGCCTTCGCCTTCTTCTTTGTCTTTTTCACTCAACAATGCTTCCGTATCAACAGGAAGAATAAGTTCAGTGCGAAGTTTTTGCTCTGCAGCGTTCTTAGCGTGGTTGTAAATCAAATATACCTCGTCAAGTTCGCCATTTTCGTATCCACTAATAGCATAGGCTGAAATCGCGGATGCTTCTTCGACCGTTGGGTCTGCAGACATATCCTTGAATTCAAGTACCGGGGTAACACCACGATACGTAAAGTAACCTAATGCTTTTTTGCCGCAAGCAACGATGTTCACATTTGCGCCATCTGCTTGCTTTGCCTTCATGAGGCGCTCCGCGGCTTTAAGAACGTTTCCGTTAAAGCCACCTGCAAGGCCTCTATCCGACACGACAACAACAATGAGCACATTTTTGATTTCGTCATGTTTGCAAAGCAATGGGCTATCACTAGCACTTGCTTGAGCAGCTACATGAGCAAGCATTTCCATCATGGATTCTGAGTAAGGTGTTGCAGCCTCAACACGTTCAGTTGAACGGCGAATCTTTGCAGCAGATACCATTTCCATGGTGCGGGTAACTTGCTTGGTAGAACTAACGGAACCAATTCTGCGTTCGATGTCGTGAAGGTTTGGCATGTTCTACCTACCTATTCAGAAACCGCAAACGTCTGCTTGAAAGCTTCAATAGCTTCAGAGAGTTCGGCTTCGATTTCAGGGGTGAACTTCTTTTCCTCCACAATGTGAGCAAGTGGCTCAGGCTTTACGGTGCGCAAGTAGTCAAGGAGTTCTCCGCGGAAGCGAACAACATCTTTAACTGGAATGTCATCCAAATAGCCTTTGTTGCCAGCAAAAATTGCTGCAGCTTGCTCTTGAGCAGGCATTGGCACATAACGGCCTTGCTTCAGCAATTCAGTCATACGTGCACCACGATTCAACTGATCTTGCGTTGCCTTGTCAAGGTCGGAGCCAAACTGGGTAAACGCTTGAAGTTCGCGATAAGATGCCAAATCCAAACGAAGAGAACCAGCCTGCTGTTTCATAGCTTTAATTTGAGCAGCGCCACCTACACGTGAAACGGAGATACCTACATCAACAGCAGGGCGTTGACCCTGGAAGAAGAGGTCTGTCTGCAAGAATATCTGACCGTCAGTAATAGAAATTACGTTGGTTGGAATGTATGCAGAAACGTCACCAGCCTGAGTTTCAATAATAGGCAAAGCTGTCAAAGAACCAGCACCGTTTTCATCAGACATCTTAACAGCACGTTCCAACAAACGTGAATGCAGATAGAAAACGTCACCAGGATAAGCTTCACGTCCTGGAGGACGACGAAGGGTCAATGACATTTGGCGATAAGCAACAGCTTGCTTTGACAAGTCGTCATATACGCAAAGTACGTGACGGCCAGGGTTTGTAGCAGAAGCCGGTTTGCCGTCTTCGCCATTGTACATAAAGTATTCGCCAATTGCAGCACCAGCCATAGGGGCGATGTATTGCAATGGTGCAGAGTCAGATGCAGTAGCAGAAACTACAATGGTGTATTCCATTGCACCGTAACGTTCAAGAGTTTCTACAACATTTGCAACAGTTGAAGCCTTTTGGCCAATTGCTACATATATGCAGATCATGTTCTGACCCTTTTGGTTAATGATTGCGTCAACCGCAATAGCGGTCTTACCAGTTTGGCGGTCGCCAATGATAAGTTCACGCTGGCCACGACCAATTGGAATCATTGAGTCAATAGCCAAAATACCTGTTTGCATTGGTTCATGTACAGGTTTACGAGCGATAACGCCAGGAGCTTTAAATTCAACCGGACGATATCCTTCAGCTTTAATTGGGCCTTTGCCGTCAATAGGCATACCCAAAGGATTAACTACGCGGCCAAGCATTTCTTTTCCAGAAGGAACCTCAACAATGCGGCCAGTAGTTTTTACTTGGTCGTTTTCCTTAATAGCGGTAACGTCACCAAGCAAAACTGCGCCAACTTCGTCTTCTTCAAGGTTTTGAGCCAAGCCGTATACGGTCTTGCCACCTTCGCCTACAAATTCAAGAAGTTCGCCAGCCATAGCGTCTTTCAAACCATCGATACGAGCAATACCGTCACCAATTTGGATTACGGTACCAACTTCTCTAGATTCAACGCTTGTGCTCAAAGAATCGAGCTGTTTGCGAAGAGCCTCATCAATGGACTGTGCGGTGATTTCAGTCACTAGCATTCACCTCCATCCGTAGTTTGCTTTAGGGTTGTGCAAGCAGAATCAAGCATTGTTGCAACACTTGCGTCAATACGTTTTCCACCAACACTCATCAATATGCCGCCTAACAAGGACTTATCAATTCGTTCACGAAGAACAACTTTTGTTCCTAAGTCAGATTCGGCTTTCTTAGTAATAACTTCACGCAAGTGATCATCGAGTTCTACAACCGTAGTTACATCTACGATGCTCACTTTAAGCTTGCTTTCGAGCTGCTCAATAAACTGAGTATAAACGCGGTTAATCAACGAAATTTCGTTGCGGTCTGCCATTACGGCAAGCACTTCAGCTAAAGCAGTATTGCAAGAAGCAAAAGTGCCGCGGGCAATTTGCGCGCGCTGCTCAGCGCTATAAGAGCTATCGCTCAAGGCGCCTGCAAGGTCCATATTTGAACGCATAATTTTAACTACGCTTTCAAATTGGTCGCGCACCTCGAGTACGGCGTCTTGACCACCAGCTTCATACACACTGTCAAGCAAAACAGTAGCGTATGCAGCAACTTTTCCTTGTTCGAGGTGGCGATTATTAGGCATTGAAGCTTCCTGCCTCTTTTACATAGCGTTCGATGATTGCGCGATGCTCATCGTCGCTCAAGTCCTGCCCAATTACACGTGAAGCCACAGCGATTGATGTGTCTGCAACGGAACCTTGAAGCTGTGCAATAGCAGCCTTCTTTTCAGATTCGATAGCAAGACGAGCCTTTTCAATCATGGCTTCAGATTCTGCCTGCGCTTTAGCGGTGATTTCTGCCTTGGCAGCATCGCCAGATTTCTTTGCGTCGGCGACAATCTGAGCTGCCTGAGCCTTGGCTTCGGCAAGTTGCTGCTTGTATTCTTCAAGTAATAATTCACTTTCAATACGAGCAGCTTCAGATTTCTCCAAGCTTTCTTTGATGGCGGTTTCACGACGTACCATGATGCCTTCAAACATTGGCCAGCCAAACTTAGCAAGCACAATGACAATAATAATGAAAGCAATCAGCATTGGAATGAATTCGTTCATGTCTGGCAAAATCTTGCCAATACCGCCACTTGCTTCTTCTTCAGCCGCAAACGCGAAGGTTGGAAGCGCGCAAACAAAGGCAAAAGCAAGCCCCATTATCGCACTCAGGCGAGTAAGTGCTTTCTTTCCTGTTTTCACTATTCCACCTTCCTTCATGTTCTAAAAATAAGTTTGCTTTTACGACTAGAAGATGAAGGTGGTAACAAAGCCGATCAATGCCAAAGCTTCTGCAAGAGCGCCGAAGATCAAAGCATTGGTAAAGAGCTTGCCAGCAAGTTCAGGTTGACGTGCAGAACCAACGCACATACCGTAAGCAGCAAGGCCAAGACCAATACCAGGACCGAGGGTGCCAAGGCCGTAACCTACGACCTTCAGAGCAGCGAGAACAATCGTTGTCTCCATTGTTTGTTTCCTCCTTTGTTGCGTTTCAGGGCCCATCCCCGAAACTAGGTACCAATATTTACCAGCCGGGCAACTCGCCCAAGCAAAGTAACAAAATTAGTGGTTGCTAGTAGCTAAACCAACATAAACAGCCGAAAGAATTGTGAATACATATGCTTGCAAGAAAGCAACCAAGCATTCAAGAGCATACATAACCACCAAGAACAAAAACCATGCAATTGCAGGAAGACCAGCAACTACAGCGCCAGCGTAAATTGCATCTAACACAAAGACCTGGGTAAGAATTGCAAAGATGCCCAAGATCATGTGACCAGCAAACATGTTGCCATAAAGACGAACAGCCAAAGTAAGAGCACGAAGAATCAAAGAAATGAGTTCGAAGAACCAAATGATTGGAACCATTACTTTTGGCAAGCCGCTTGGTGCGATAGATTTAATATAGCCAAGGCCGCCCTTTACCTTAATGCCCCAAAAATTGAAGTAGACAAAAGAAATGATTGCCAACGCCCAGGTTACGCTCAAAGAGCCAGTTGGTGTCTTTGCGCCAGGAATAAGACCTACAACGTTTGCAATCAAAATGAAGAAAAACATTGTTGCTAAGAATGGCATGTGCTTTTCAAAGCCATGGCCAATTGCTCCTTCGCCCATGTTTCTGCGTACGGCATCGTAACCATATTCAACCATACCAACAAAACGGCTTTGAGGAACAAGCTTAACTTTTTTAGCCGCCACAAGAACGGCAATAAGCACTATAGCAAGAATAATGATAAGCCAGAATGTATATTGAGTGATGCTGAAAAATCCAAAGTCAATAACTGGAGCAGAATCAAAAGAGCCACTTAGCTCTTCTATTGGCTCTGCAATGTCATTAAGTGCATTACCAGTTAATTCCATAAGTGCAATTCCTCCTATTTCCTTGCAAGTCTTACGCCATATACAATTGCCGTAATAATGAGCCCCAAAACTAAAGCAAGTACAAACGGCAAAATGACATCTTTAGCAAAATTTGCGCATATTGCAATTGCAATAAGCATGACGATAAACGAAAGAAGAAAACTCAACAAAAGCAAACCCAATGAGCCCACATTGTTTGTAACCATCATTTTTCTTGCATGGCCTGCAAGCTTAAATGTTGGAATAAACCCTGCAATGCCAACAGCCGCACCAACGACAATAGCTATTAGGATTTTCACCATTAAGTGCTTCCCCTTTATCTATCTCTTAAACCTAATGTATGATACCTAAACGTTGATAAATAGAAACATAAAAGCAACAAATTGCCCCCAAATAATCGTTTATCGGGGGCAACGGTTGCAAATAGATTTTTTACGAATACCACAAGATGTAGCTATACGCAAAACCAAACTACAATTTGTGCTATTTGCTATAGTCTTATAAATAATTTTTAAGATATGCAGGCACAATCGCACGCGGTACGCAAAAAATTATTTAATCCTCGTAGTTTTCTGCTTCTGCGTATAGCGCCAATACATCTTCTCCTGGTGCAGGAGTTAGCTTGCAAGCAATAACAGCAACAATCATTCCAATAATAAACCCTGGTAAAAGCTCATATAAGCCAGTTGGAGTTGTTAAGAAGATTAGCCAGAAAATGTCTACCGCGCCACCTGCAATAATTCCAGCAATGGCACCTTGGAAATTGAAGCGCCTCCAGAAAAGCGAAAGCATAATAGCTGGACCAAAAGCCGCGCCAAAGATTGCCCAGGCGTTAGATACTAGGCTCATAATTGTGCCAGAATCTGGATTTGCAGCAATGAGTACAGCAATAACAGAAATCAAAATTACAGCACAACGGCTCATCCAAAACATTTCAGTTTCGCTTGCATTTCCCTTACGAAAAACAGGCTTATAAACATCTGCTGCCAAAGAAGATGCAGCAGAAAGCATTTGAGCAGAAGCCGTAGACATTGAAGCAGCAAGAATGGCTGCAAGCAAAATTCCAGAAATAACTGCTGGGAAAATCGCACGTACCATCAAGATAAATACCAAAGAATCTGTAGCTACTGTTTCATCATATCCTAAGAAAGAACGCCCAACAATGCCTATCATTGCAGCAAAAATAACTATTAAAACAGTCCAACCAATGCCAATAGTTGCAGATTTTTTCATTTCCTTTTGGGAACGAAGCGACATAAATCTAACAATAATATGTGGCATACCAAAATAACCCAACCCCCAAGCAAGACCACTCAAGATATCTTGCCATGAAGAGAATAAATTGAAATAACCTTCTGGATAAGTTGCCCCAACTCCAACACTATCCATCATAAACAATGCAAATATTGGGGCAAGCATCATAGCACCCAGCATTAATAAACCTTGAAAAAAGTCCGTCCAACATGATGCTTTGAACCCGCCTAAGAATACATATCCAATTGTTATAAGAGCCGCAATATACATTGCAATATCCGAGTCAATTCCGGCTACTGTATTAAACAGCGTTCCACATGCTTTAATTGAAGAAGAAGCATAAATTGTATAAGCTACTAAGAATATTACTGCGCAAACAACTTGTAGCGACTTTGATGAACTCTTAAAACGATTTGTTAGGTATTGAGGAATTGTAATTGAGTCATTTGCAACAATTGAAAACTTACGCAAACGAGGAGCTTCCAATATCCAGCTAATTGAATAACCAATTGCAAGTCCTATTGGTATCCAAACCTGACCAACGCCTAATGCATAAATGCTTGCAGGCAAACCCATAAGTACCCATGCGCTCATGTCTGCTGTACCAGCCGAAAGAGCAGTAACAAACGGGCCCATTTGGCGGTTACCCAAAAAGTAATCTTTTTCTCCGCCAGATTTTGACTTGAAAAAGAAAAACACGCCAATGCCAAGCATGCATATTAGATA
>CAZRFO010000062.1:0-7305 GCA_964599515.1 uncultured Eggerthellaceae bacterium
TTCTATTATGATTGGCGTTATTACCTACATTAGCGTACTTGAACGCAAAAAAGAAATTGGCATTCTGCGCGCTATTGGTGCAAGGAAAAAAGACATATCGCATGTTTTCAATGCAGAAACAATCATAGAAGGCTTTGTTGCTGGCATACTTGGCGTTGGCGTTACAGCCATAGGATGCGTATTTGCAAATGTCATTTTAGCTGCGCTAGATATGCCACAAGTGGCTCAACTTCCATTAAATGCAGCAGTAATTTTAGTGTTAATCAGCGTGCTTCTAACTTATATTGCTGGCGTTATTCCTTCGCGAAGCGCAAGCAAGAAAGACCCAGTAGAAGCACTGCGTAGCGAATAAATTGTCTGCTTGCTTGCTTGTTTGTTTGTTTGAGCTTGCGGGTGGCTACACGCTAATGCGCACACACGCATATTTGCAGCTAGTACATGCACGTTGGCGCACAGTTTAAATTAAAACCCTCTGAACAAGAAATACGTTCAGAGGGTTTCTTTTTGTAAAGATTTGAAGCTTAAAACTTTAAGGAATTAAGCGTTTTTACAAGACTCCAAGAATTCTGCAATACGCTGCGAATAAACCATATCTTCAAAGCCTTCTTCTTTAGAAAGGTCAATAATTGGAGCATCGTTCCAAAGTTCTTCAAGCTTGTAATAGTCACGTGTTTCTTCTTGGAACACATGCACAACAAAGCTTCCAAAATCAAGAAGAACCCAGTTGCCGTCTCCATTTTCCCTATGGTTTGGCTTCATGCCACCTTTGCGGCGCACATCTTCTTCTATTGCATCAACAATAGCATTAACCTGCCTGTTATTTGTGGCAGTAACGATAACAAAATAATCCGCCATAGAAGTAAGTTCGCTTACCTCCTGAATCATGATGTCGCTTGCCTTTTTTTCGTTTGCGGCATGCGCTGCAATAATTGCACATTCGCGTGCGCTCTTAGGCTCCGGACATTCAACAACACCACCAGTAGCGTTATAAACTACATCTTCTTCCATTCCAAAATTCCCTTCTTTTCGCGCCAACGCGCAGCATAATGATTCCAAACTTCAAGCGTTATTGGATGAACTACACATCTTCGCTCTAGCATTAGCTCAACCCAATATTCGTAAACGCTCAAAAATAGTTCTTCTAATTCAACCTTGCCTATTTTATCGCGAATTTCATCTACGCGGCCAAATTGTCTTCCTGGTTCTAGCGCATCGGCGCAGTATACCACCATATCAAGATCTGTCATGTCTGTTGCGGCTATAGTGTGCCTGTCTATTGCTTGCAAAACATCTTTAGGGATTTCTGGGAATTCGCGTCCGAGTGCAACTGCTGCGGTATGCGCATGCAAAACACGCGCAAGCGTTTTTAACACGAAGGGGTCAATATCCATATTAAGTTCTTTAACGCGTTCGCGAATTTCTTCGTCGTCATAGTTTTTATCCCAGTCATGCAATATCCCTGCAAGATGCGCTTTTTGCTCATCTACTCCGTATGTATGCGCAAGTTCTTTTGCACACTGAGCAACGCCGCAAACATGAGCAAAACGCTTTTCGCTAACACGCTTTTTAATATCTGCCTTCCTAGCTTCAAAGTATTCTTCACTTAACGCGTCTTCCATAGCGTTCTATTCACACTCTTTCTTGTATAAATTGTTTGTTTGTATATATGCAGCAACAGAAGGACTTACCAAGCCTTCTAGCGAAAATCCTTGTGCTGCCAACTCTCTAATTTTAGTTGAAGAAATATCCGGCGTGTCAACGTGGATTTGCTCAATGTTGAAGCCTTCCCTTTCAAGAAACTCAAGCTGCGCTTGTGAAAGATGCTCGTCTTGCCTGTCCACAATTGCAAATGTACACAAGTTTGCCAAGTCTGCACTTCTATGCCATATGTTGAGCATCCTTGCGGCGTCTGTGCCTAAAATGAAATAGATTTGTGCGTTTGCTGGGAGTTGCGCACGAAGCGCTTCCACTGTGTCTACAGTATATGTAACGCCCTGTCTTTCAATTTCAAGACCACTAGCAATAAATGTACAATGTGCGTCTTCTAACTTTGCATCGCTCAAGGCAAGTTCAACCATACGCAATCTATCATTTCCAGTTGCAATGTTTTGTTTTCGCTTGAACGATGGAATATTTGCCGGCATGACAAACACCGTATCTAGTAAAAGCGCACGAACCGCTTCACGAAGCACAACAATATGACCTTCGTGTATTGGGTCAAATGTCCCACCAAAAATACCTATACGTTGCGCGTTGTTTTCAACTTTACTACAAACAGACACAGCAAACATTTCCTACGAACGAACTTGACCTGAACCAGTAAGCAAGTATTTGTACGAAGTTAATCCTTGCAGAGCAAATGGGCCTCTCACGTGCAATTTTTGCGTAGAGATACCAATTTCTGCGCCAAGTCCAAACTGCGCGCCATCGGTAAATGCAGTAGATGCATTAACGTAAACACATGCAGCGTCTACACGCGTCTGGAAGCGCGCTGCAGCATCTGCATTTTCCGTCACAATTGCCTCTGAGTGTTTTGTTCCGTAGTGGTTAATGTGCGTAATTGCTTCATCTACCCCACTAACCACACGAATAGCAATTTCTGGTGCAAGATATTCTGTTGCCCAGTCTTCATCTGTTGCAGGCGCGGTGGAGACGCCAGCGCATGCAGCAATTTCGCATGCCTTTTCGCATGCATGTAAAGTTACGCCGCGTTCAACTAAAGCAGCCATTGCATCAGGCAAGAAATCAGGTGCAATGCTTTCATCTACAAGCAAAGTTTCTGCGGCATTGCACACACCATATCTGCGGCATTTTGCATTCAGCAGAATGTCTTTGGCCATTTTGAGGTTTGCATCTGAATGCACGTAAACATGGCAATTACCAGTGCCTGTTTCTATTACTGGCACCTTTGAGCATTCAACGCAGTGTTTAATAAGTCCAGCTCCACCTCGCGGAACAAGCACGTCTATTACACCATGAAGTTGCATTAGCGCATCTGTTGCAGCACGGTTTGTGCTAGACAAATACACTATGCAATCTTTAGACAAACCAACAGAAGCAGCAGCTTCAGATAAAACGCTTGCAATGATTTCGTTAGAATTTGCGGCAAGGCTTCCACCGCGAAGCACACAAGCGTTTCCTGATTTCAAGCAAATTCCTGCTGCATCTGCTGTAACGTTTGGTCGTGCCTCGTAAACTACAGCCACAACACCCATTGGCACACGCACCTTGCGAAGCTCAATTCCATTGTATAAAGTTCTATCTTCTAGCACTTCGCCTAATGGGTCTGGCAACAAAACAAGGTCTTCTAATGCTTTTGCCATGTCATTTATGCGAGCCTCATTTAACGCAAGACGGTCAAGTAGGCTTTCCTTTGTACCTTTTTCTTTAGCAGAAAGCATGTCCTTTGCATTTGCGGCAAGTATATCTTGTGTGCTTTTAATAAGCGCTTGTGCCATGGCATGCAACGCAGCATTTCTAAGTTCGGTTGAAGAAAGCGCGAGTTCAGAAGATGCAAGTTTTGCACGTTGTGCTAGCCCTAAAACAAGTTCATCAATCTCTGCCATAGTAGCCCCTTACCAAAACGCAAGTTATTAAGTCAAAACTAGCATGACTGCGCGCGCAAGCAAAAACGTATACGCGCCATACTACCCTATTCAAACACAATCAGTTCATCGCGATGCATTACAGGACGTTCCGCTAAAGGAGCAAGCAATCTATTAGCTAATAGTTCTTCTTGCGAACGCCCGCATCCAAGCGCAACCTCGTCACTTGATGCAGAAACATGTCCTCTGGCAAAAATATATCCTGTCTCGTCTTTCACATCTACAATATCTCCTGCATCAAAGCTTCCTTCAACACATTTGATTCCTACAGGCAAAAGCGAAGAGCCGCGCATGACCAGCGCTCGTTTTGCGCCTTCGTCAACAACAACTGCACCTTTAACGCTGTCTCCAAGTGCTATCCAAAGCTTTCTAGCTGTAATTTCATGAGGAGCAGATTTAGATTCAAAAAGCGTACCAATTTGTTCGCCTTCGCAAATACGCAAAACACAATCGCGTTCACGTCCATTGCAAATATGCATTGGAATGCCGGCTGCCATCAAAACGCGTGCCGCTTTAATTTTTGTAATCATTCCACCTGTTCCAACGCTAGAAGATGACCCTCCAGCAATGTTTAAAACAGAAGCGTCAATATGTTCTACCACTTTAATCAAGTGCGCATCTGCATTAGTTGATGGATTACAGTCATAAAGTCCATCTATATCAGACAAGATAATAACTCTTGATGCACCAACCAAACATGCTACAAGCGCTGCAAGTGTGTCGTTGTCTCCAAATTTGATTTGTTCAACAGATACCGTGTCGTTTTCATTCACTATTGGAACAACGCCCATTTCAAGCAACTTGGCAAATGTGTCTCGAGCGTGCAAATATGATGTTCTATCTGCGGTATCTCTGCGTGTTAGCAAAACAAGGGACGTGACAATATCGTGTCTAGCAAAAGCTTGTGCATATGCTCCAGCCAGTGCACATTGGCCAACAGATGCTGCTGCCTGAAGGCTTGGCAAATCACTTGGCCGCTTTGTAATTCCTAGAGCCTCTAGCCCACTTACGATAGCGCCAGATGTTACAACAACAGGGCTCCAGCCCCTAGACTTCAAAGCCACAAGCTGAGTGGCTAAGTTTTGTATATATTCACGGTCGATTCCACCGTTTGGGCTTGTCAGCGTAGACGAGCCAATCTTTACAACCAGCACTCCAGCATTCATCTCGTATACCTTGTACCCTTATTCGTCATCAATATCTACAAAACCGCCAGACCAGACAAAGTCTTCTTCGTCATCTGTGGCTTCATCAAAATCATATTCAAGAGCTTGCGTATCTTCTTCTTCAAGTAAATCTTCAAAAGCGTCAACTGCAGTTGCAGGGTCTTCGTATTCAAAAGACCTACCAACAATGCGAATTTCATCACCATCAACTGCACCGGCCTTAGAAAGAGCGTTTTCTACACCCATACGTTTAAGCCTGTGTTGCAAATACACAATGGCTTCTTCGTTTTCCCAGTCAGTTTGAACCACAATGCGTTCAACTTTACCACCAGAAACGCGGAAAATCCCATCAGAGAGCTTTGTAACTTTAAAGCGTTCATCTGCGCGTTCTCGTTTAAGTTCCCAAACATTATCATACGCTGGAGCAGCTTGTGCCTGCGCACGAGCAGCTTCGCGAAGTTCATGTACGCGCGTTGCAATTGCAGCCTTGAGCGAATCTACACCTTGGCCTGTTAAGGCAGAAATCTTATAGAGTTTTGGATCAAACGGGCTTTCTGCCCATTCATTTCCACCGGCAGCTTCAATTGAATCTTGTTTCACCTTATCAGCAAGTTTTTCTATCAACTCATCGTCGTGACACATATCAATCTTGTTAGCAACAACTATACGCGGTCTACTTCCAAGCTCTTCATCGTATAGTTCAAGCTCTCGCTTTATGATTTCGTAATCGTTTAGAGGGTCGCGCCCTTCCCAGTCTCCTGTTAAGTCTACAACATGCACTATTAATGCAGTTCGCTCAATATGGCGAAGAAACTCATGACCCAAACCACGCCCCTCATGTGCACCTTCAATTAAACCAGGGACATCAGCCACAACAAACGAATAATCCCCACTTGTTGCCACACCTAGGTTTGGAACCAGTGTAGTAAACGGGTAGTCTGCAATTTTAGGTCGCGCTGCGCTCATCTTTGCAATAAGAGAAGATTTCCCAGCAGAAGGCATACCAACCAACGCGCAGTCCGCCATTAGCTTCATCTCAAGTTCTATCCAGCGCTCTTCTCCTGGCTCTCCAAGCTCTGCAAACGCAGGGGCACGACGCGTGGAAGTTACAAAGTGGATGTTTCCTCTACCACCAAGGCCACCACGAGCAACGGTTATAGTTTCTCCATCATGTGTTAAATCTGCAATTTGTTCGCCAGTAGTTTTTTCTTCATCAAAATACTCGCGCACCACGGTTCCAACTGGCACGCGCAAAATTAGGTCTTCGCCAGTTGCACCATGCATGCGACTGCCTTTACCATGAATGCCGCGCTGCGCCTTAAAATGATGCTTAAAACGGTATTCAATCAGGGAAGATATGCTTGCATCTGCTTGCACAATGACGTTTCCGCCATGGCCGCCATCTCCGCCATCGGGGCCGCCTTTTGGCACGTGTGCTTCACGGCGGAAACTCATGCACCCAGCGCCACCATTTCCGCCTCTAACGAATATGCGAACTTTATCAGTAAACATGTAAACATTCCTTATACAAAAAAGCCCTCTGTTATGCAGAGGGCACTTTTATAAACTTGAAGTATCAAGTAGTAAAAACAATTATGTCGCAAACTTTTAAGCTTCTTCGGAAGTTTCAAAAGGACGAACATGCACCTTGCGTTTTACTCCATGTGTAAACTCAAGTGTGCCGTCGCACAAAGCGAACAATGTATCGTCTCCGCCGCGACCAACGTTTTCACCTGCATGGATATGAGTGCCATGCTGACGTACGATAACATTACCAGTCTTTACCTTCTGGCCTGCGAACATCTTAACGCCCAAACGCTGAGCATGAGAGTCACGACCGTTACGTGTAGAGCCTAAGCCTTTCTTATGTGCCATGATTTCCCTCCCTTACTACTAGCCGATGGACTCAATTTGAACGCGCGTAAGGCTCTGGCGATGACCGCGGAGCTTTTTGTAATTCTTACGCTTCTTAAATTTGAAAACAAGAACCTTTTTATCGCGGAACTGTTCAAGTACTGTTGCAACAACTTTTACTTGACCAGCCTTTGAAGGATCGGCCTCAACCTTTTCGCCATCTACGATGCAGATAGCCTGAAGTTCAACTTTATCGCCAACTTCAGCATCAAGCTTTTCAATGTTTAGCTTGTCACCTGCAGCAACCTTGTATTGTTTGCCGCCAGTTTTAATAATAGCGTACATTCTTAGTCTCCTTGTATGTATTTAAACGCAAGCCGATATAGTACCAACGCACAGGCTAAGCGTCAAGTGCGAGTGGTATTATTTCCGCTTTTGGTTCTGGACAGCCAAAAGGCGGCATACGTTTTGTGCTCTCGATGCGGGAAACAGTCTTCAGAGCGCGAAATATTATAGCCAATTTTGCCTGATTGTGGGCAATATTTCGGCAAAATACATACTGCACTTACGCTAGCGAATGCAATGGTCAGCCAAAGTATCATGGCGCTCTATAAATGCAAGGGCTTTGGCGATGGCGTTTGCGCTGATAGGCTTTGCAATGTGCCCATTCATGCCGGCAG
>CAZRFO010000063.1:0-7302 GCA_964599515.1 uncultured Eggerthellaceae bacterium
TAATTGGCGAAGACATTACGATAGATGACGGATACGAAACTTCAACACAAGTTTCAGAAGAAGCATAAAAACATAAATAACAATACGCGGACAAGGTACAACAAATTTTTTAAGGAAATGTCATGCAAATTACACCAGATGAAATATCTGAAACTTTAAATATGGTAAACAAGCAAAACCTAGACATTAGAACCATTACACTTGGGCTAAATATACGCGCTTGCACAGATTCTGATGTTAATGTAGTTGCAAAAAAAGTATATGAGCGCATTACGAGTGCTGCACAAAATTTGGTTCCTGTTGCAGAGCAATTAGAACGTGAATATGGCATTCCGATTGTAAACAAAAGAATTTCTGTAACCCCTATAGCAGAGGTGTGTTCAGCGGTAAATGAATGCGACCTTACCCCTGTTGCACAGGCAATGGATGCGGCAGGAAAAGCAGTAGGCGTAAACTTCATAGGCGGATTTTCTGCTCTTGTACAAAAGGGAGCGTCGCGCTCTGATATAAACTTGATGAACTCAATACCGCAAGCTCTTGCTTCTACGGACTTTGTTTGCTCCTCTGTAAACGTTGGTTCTACACGCGCAGGAATAAACATGGACGCCGTTTTAAAAATGGCTGGAATAATTAAAAAATCTGCAGAACTTACAGCGTCTAATCAATGCATTGGCGCAGGTAAACTGGTTGTTTTTTGCAATGCTGTAGAAGATAACCCTTTTATGGCTGGAGCATTTCATGGCTCTGGTGAAGGCGATGAGGTTATTAATGTAGGTGTATCTGGACCAGGAGTTGTTCGCGCTGTATTAGCGGAGTTACCAAAAGATGCAGACCTAACAACTGTGGCCGAAGCCATCAAAGCAACAGCTTTTAAAATTACTCGCGCTGGTGAACTTATGGCGCGAGAAGCATCCAAGCGCCTAGGATATCAAAAAGGAATCCTTGACCTTTCTCTTGCCCCAACACCAGCGCGCGGTGATTCCGTTGCAGATATTTTGGAATTAATTGGCGTTGGGCAATGCGGAGGCCCTGGTACTACAGCTTGCCTTGCTATGTTAAATGATGCCGTTAAAAAAGGTGGCGTTATGGCTTCAAGTAGCGTAGGTGGACTTTCTGGGGCATTTATCCCAGTTTCAGAAGACGCTGGAATGATTAGGGCCGCAAATGACGGCGCACTTTGTTTAGAAAAGCTTGAAGCAATGACATGCGTTTGTTCTGTTGGCTTGGATATGATAGCTATTCCAGGAGATACAAGCGTTGAAACCATCGCAGGAATAATCGCCGATGAATGCGCTATTGGTATGATTAACAACAAAACTACTGCTGTTCGCTTGATACCAGCCATAGGAAAAGGTGTAGGCGATACTTTAGAATTTGGTGGGCTTTTAGGATATGCACCAATTATGCCAGTAAATACGCATGCTGGTAGCGTTTTTGCACACCGTGGAGGACGAATTCCTGCGCCTCTTAATTCGCTTAAAAATTAAATTTATTGCAAATTTGAATTTGCTAAAAAGCGGGTATTCACTCTTTGCTTGTAGTATGTTCATCTAGACGTGGGCATTTTGGCGCATGCATATTAGTGTGCATTTAGGCTGTTTTTACGGCATAAACTAAATATTCTATGTTGCCTTCAGTCCCCTTTATTGGGGATTCGCATATGCCATTAATATCAAAACCGGAATTTGCAAGCGACTCGCTTACCTCTGCCACTACCCTTTTTCTAACTTCTGGGCTTGTAACTATGCCGCCTTGATTTTCTTGTGCGCCAGCTTCAAATTGAGGCTTAATTAAACCAATGAATATGCCGCCAGTTTTACAATATTGAGAAAAAGTTTGCGCTAGGCCGCTAAGCCCTATAAATGACAAATCTGCTACAACTACATCAAAAGGAGCGCCGAGTTCAGCTGGATTGGCAAGTCTAATATTGGTTCTTTCAAATACTTTTACGCGTGCATCATTTCTTATTTTCCATGATAGTTGTCCATAGTTGACATCTACGCAGGCAACGCTTTTTGCTCCTGCTTGAAGCAAGCAGTCACTAAACCCGCCAGTCGAAGAACCAATATCAATGCAATCGAGTCCGCATACATTGATGTTAAAAGCATCAAGTGCTCCTTGGAGTTTAATTCCTCCGCGCGATACATATTGTTTTTTTCCTTTAATGAAAATATCTGCATCTTTGGTAATTTTTATTGCAGCACTTGTAACATATGTGTCATTTACGCGTATTGTGCGCTCAATTGTTGCGCGGAGCACTTCATCTCTTGAAGCAAAATAGCCTTGCTCAACAAGAAAGTCATCAAGTCTTATTTTTTTATTCGTAGGCAATTTGATGTTATTCAGCTGGTAGTAGCTCTTTAGCAATATATACAGCGTTTAGAGCGGCACCGCGAAGCAGCTGGTCTGCTACAACCCAAAGTGCAATACCTTTGTCATCTTTTACTGTATGGTCGCGCCTTACACGTCCAACAAATGTATCAAATGAACCTGCGTGAAGCGCCGGCATTGGATATACATTGTTTGCTGGGTCATCTTCTAGTACTACATGTTTGCCGCTTTTAAGCGCTTCATACACGCTTTCCATAGAAACTGGCTGGTCAAATTCAATATTTATGCTTTCAGAATGACAACGCAAAACTGGCACACGCACACAAGTTGGAGCAACTTCTATGGAATTATCACCAAAAATCTTTTTGGTTTCAACAACCATTTTCCATTCTTCTTTTGTGTAACCAACTGGTACATCTTCTAGATAGTCACCATCAACAAATACATCAATATGAGGAATGCAATTGAAAGCAATTTGATGCGCAAAAGCACTAGGCGTAAAGTCTTCACCGCGTAGGTATTTTGCCGTTTGATCTTCAAGTTCTGCCATACCTTTAGCACCAGCTCCAGAGCTACTTTGGTATGTGCTTACGATGATTCTGTTTATATGAGCAAGTTTGCGAAGTGGCTCTAGCGCTACAACCATTTGAATTGTTGTGCAATTTGGGTTTGCAATTATTCCATTGTGCCAAGAAATGTCATGAGCATTAACTTCTGGTACAACTAGTGGCACATCTTTATCTACGCGAAAAGCACTAGAATTGTCTATCATCACAGCGCCTGCGCGCAAAACTGCATCTTTGAACTTTTTGGAAATGCTAGCTCCTGCAGAAAACAGAGCAATATCAACACCTTCAAAGCTTTCTTCTGTCATTTCTTGTACAATCAAGTCCTGAGCAGGAACGTTCCCGCACCCTGCAAAAGGAAGTTTTTGACCAGCAGATTTTGCAGAAGCTAAGGCACGTACCTCGGATGCAGGAAAATCAAGCGCTTCTAAGCATTTCAACATTTCACGTCCTACAGCACCAGTTGCTCCAGCAACAGCTACTACAGGGTTTTTAGGCATAGCTTTTGTCCATGTCATAATTAGCGTCCTTTGTTCATTTTTGCTGCAATTTCTTCTGCTGAAAGCTGAGTTTCAACAAAAACATTATCTGAGTCTAAGCCAAACGCAGAATGTAAACATTGAACTGCGGCTTGCATTTGCACGTCACTCACCACAACAGAAATTCTAATTGGAGAAGTAGAAATAGTTAAAATGTTAATTTCGTTTTCTCCAAGAGTTGAAAACATTTTTGCCGCAACGCCAGGTGAAGATTTCATTCCCGTTCCTACAAGGCTAATTTTTGCGATGTTTTCGTCAACCTCATATTCCCTAGCATTAACAGAAGCAATAATTCTATCAAGCGTTTCTTTTGCTTTAGGCAAATCGGCTTTAGGGCATGTAAAGGAAATATCTGTCTTACCTTTTTCAGAGATGTTTTGGATAATCATATCAATTGAAATGTTATTTCCGGATAAAGCGGAAAACACGCGCGCCGCAACACCAGCAGTATCTGGCACGCCTCTGATGGTTACTTTGACCTCTGAAGTATCATGTGCAATTCCTGTTACAACAGCTTCTTCCATCTTTGGATCCTCCATAACATAAGTTCCCTCTTCGTCTGAAAAGGCAGACCGTGAATGAATTACTACGTGATATTTTCTTGCAAATTCAACTGCTCTTGACTGCAAAACACCGGAGCCTGCACTTGAAAGCTCTAGCATGTCGTCATATGAAACAAAAGCAAGTTTTTTAGCGCGTGGGGCAATGCGTGGGTCTGCTGTGTAAATTCCGTCAACATCAGAATAAATTTCGCATACATCTGCACCTAGGCCCCATGCTACAGCAACTGCTGTTGTATCCGAGCCGCCACGCCCTAATGTAGTGATGTCTCCATTTGCATCTATTCCCTGAAATCCTGCGATTACTGGGATTTTTCCTTCTCTAATAGCAGAAAAGATTCTATCTGTATGAACCATTGTGATTTTGGCTTTTTGGTGAGTTCTGTTTGTTTGAATTCCGGCTTGTCTGCCGGTAAAACTCATCGCGCGAACACCGTTTGCCTCAATGGCCATAGCCAAAAGCGACATACTAACTTGTTCCCCCGTAGAAAGGAGCCTATCCATTTCTCTTGCAGGAGGGTTTGCGTTAAGAGCTTTTGCAAGACCAACAAGTTCATCTGTGGTTTTACCCATTGCAGATACAACCGCAACAACATCATGCCCTGCTTGTTTTTTAGCGATAAGGCGCTTTGCAACGTTTTGAATTCGTTCTGGCGAAGCAACAGATGTTCCACCAAATTTGCAAACAATTAAAGACATTGGTTTCTTCCTACTTTTGTCTTTTATAAACTTCTTTAACTATACCAGCGAATATGTCCAAATATGCACTCGTTAGTCTTTTGCGTGCAAAATGCTCGTGCAAAAGACTAACGTAGCTGTAAATGTTATACAAAGTTTAAGCTTTAAGATTTAATGTTGGTTTTATTTTACTTAATAGTAAAAAATTACGAATTCTTAAGAAGGACAGTTCCAACTAAATCTGCTACATGTTCGCAAGAGTCGCAGCATTTTTCAAGTTTAGAGAAAATATTGTTCCAAATTAACAAATATGTAGGGTCGTCTCTTTTTGTGGCAAACATATTGTGCATTGCCTTCAAGTAAAGTTTATCTCCCTCTTCTTCAAAGTCATTAACAGCAACAATTCCTTCGTGAATGTTTTTAGATTTTTTATAGTTAGAGAATTGCTTCATGACAGTGTTAAGAGATGCACAACTTTCCTTTATTATGACTGCAAAATCTTTAGCCGATTCATCAATTTCATGAACATTGTACATATAAAGGCACTGAAAAACGTCTTCTATAAAGTCAATTACGGAATCAAGATTTTGTGCAAGCGAAATTATGTCTTCTCGCTCTATTGGCGTGATGAATTCTACAGCAATATTTTGAAAGATTTCGTGATTAACAATATCTCCTGAGTGCTCTATTTCATGAGCTTCATCTGCAAGTTTTTTAAAGTCACCCTGTGTTGAAAATTTATCAAAAGCTTCTATTAATAAATTTGCTTCTTGGCAAGCATAATCTGAGAGTTTTTCGAATGCTTCAAAATAATTAAAGTTTTGCTTTTTTGCCATGGTTCCTCAATTCAAGATTTGTACCGTATAAAAACAATTTTAAGCAGATAAAAGCTTTGCAGAGTCAATTATACAAATAAAACTCTATTACGCTCTTTAGCAATTGTAGTATGGTTGCCATGCCCCGGAAAAACTAAGGTTTTATCTGGAAGTTTTGCCAGCTTTGCAAGAGATTCCTTCATGCTTTTCGCACTTCCGCCTTCAAAATCTGTTCTTCCGTATGTTCCTTCAAATAATGTATCTCCAGAAATTAAAACTCCATATTCGTTTTCAAGTTCTTCTGCTGGCAAATACCAACAGCAACTACCAGGCGTATGTCCAGGCGTATGTAAGACTTTCCAGTTATACCCAAGTAAAGAAATGCTTGCATCTGAATTGATGACTTCATCTACTTTACAAGGTAAAACATTGTGCGATTTTTGACCTTGTTCTATTAAACGTGCATCTTGTGCAAATGCAATGCTTTTTGCACCAGTTAATTTTTTCAAGTTGTACGCTGCACTTACGTGGTCATAATGGCAATGCGTACACACGATAGCCTCTAGTGGAAGTGAAATTTCTGAAAGTATTTTTTCTGCTTCAAATGCTGGGTCAAACACAACGCATGAATTTTCGCGCTCTAAGATATATACATTTGTTTTAATTGGTCCAATAACCAAAACTTTAATTTCAAGATTACCAAATGTGTATTTTTCCATCAGAACCCGTTTCTATTCTGCATACTTACTTCTTAGGCTTTTTGCTAACGCCGCCTGCAACAAGACGTTGTGCACTAAAGACACCTTGAACAGACTTTAGTTTATTTAATATGAAGTCAATCAAATTAATGTCTGAAACCTCAATTAGAAAACGCATTTCTACAACATTGTCTTTATGTGACATTGTTTGGCAAGATAATACGTTTACCGCACATTCAGAAAGAACCAAGGTGACGTCACGCAAAAGGTTCATTCTGTCTAGCGCTTCTAAGAACACTTCAACCTTGTAAGAGAAATTCTTTCCCATTTTGGATTCCCAAGAAACATCAATTATGCGCTCTGGGCATTTTTCAAGCTCTTTTGCATTCGGACAGTCTTTTCTGTGTACAGACACACCTCTGCCGCGAGTAACAAAACCTATAATTTCGTCTCCTGGTACAGGGTTGCAGCATCTAGAAAGGCGTACTAATACATCATCTACTCCCTTAACAATTATGCCGTTTGAAGAGTGCGTTTCATGATGTTTTGGACGTTTAACACTTGTAAGCATTGGTGGCATGATGCCTGTTGAAAAAGAAGACGTTCCCTGTGCTGGCTGTGATGCATCTTCTTTTGCTCTATCAACTAGAATTTTTAACAGGCGGTTAGCTACATGTTGCGCGCTTTCTTTGCCTGCGCCTATTAGCACTAACATATCTTCTGTGCTACTAAAGCCCATGTTTTCTGCAACAGATTTTAAAGCACGTGTTGCCTGGGCACTAGAAATGCCAAGACCATGTTTCTTCATTTCGCGCGTAAGTTTGTCGTGGCCAATTTGTAGGTCATCGCTTCTGCTTATTTTTGATTGGTATGCGCGTATTTTGTTACGCGCAGAAGGAGTAGCAACAAAGTCAAGCCAGTTTCTAGAAGGCGTTGCGCTTTTTTGAGTAAGAATTTCTACTCTATCCCCGTTTTGAAGTTTGTAGGTTAATGGAACTATTGAGCCATTAACCTTTGCTCCAACGCAATGGTTTCCCACTTCAGTATGAATTGCGTAGGCAAAATCCACCGGTGTTGAGCCAGTCTTTAGGCTTTTTACTTCGCCTTTTGGTGTA
>CAZRFO010000064.1:0-7283 GCA_964599515.1 uncultured Eggerthellaceae bacterium
TGGCCTTACAGCTTTGACATGTGGCATATTGTTCTTGCTATGCATATTCATTGCGCCTATTGCCGCAGTTATTCCTGCTGCTGCAACTTCTTCAGCACTCATTTATGTTGGCGTTTTGATGCTTCAAGGCTTAAAGAATGTTGCATTTGACAACTTAGAAGAAATGGTTCCAGTAGCGCTTATGCTTATCGCAATGCCTGTTTCTGGTTCAATTGGTAATGCAATTGGTCTTGGCCTTATTTCTTACAGTGTTATCATGCTCTTTGATGGTAAGGGCAAAGAAGTTTCTGTTTTGACATACGTTCTTTCTGTATTGTTCCTTTTGAAGTTCTTCTTTGTTGCTTAGCCGCGCGCTTTATTAATACTGAGTTACAAAACCCTCCTAGAATTCTGGGAGGGTTTATTTTTGTTTTAGCACATATTTTGCTGCTGCATATAGTTTTGATTTGATTGGCTTTGCATTCTTTTACATGAGTGATATGAGTGCAAAAAGGGGAAGGTTACATTGCTGCGTTATAAACTTGCAAGTTTTTGTGCCAGAGTTTCGCATTTTATTTTGGCGAATGTATTTAGGCGCCCTGCAGCAAATTTCCCTGGAAAACTTGCCTTAAAAATAGACCCACATCTTATGGAACATTTGCGGGCGAGAGTCGCAAGCGGAAGCGTAATGATTGTTGGAACAAATGGAAAAACAAGCGTTACCAATCTTATTTCTCTATGCTTGCAGTTAAACAAAAAATCCTTTACATGCAACAAAACAGGCGCCAACCTTGATTCTGGAATTGCAAGCGCATTGCTTGCATGCAAAAAATGTGACTGGGCGGTACTTGAATGTGACGAGTTATATCTTGCTCAAGTAACTCCGGCGCTTTTACCAAAATATGTGGTTTTGCTAAACCTATTCAGAGATCAGCTAGACCGCACTGGTGAAATTGATGTTGTTCAAAAAAGCATCGCTAGCGCGCTTTTGGCTAGCCCAAATACAACTTTGATTTTTAATGCCGATGACCCATATTGTGCAAAAATTGCAAAGTCTGTGCCTAATAAAAGCATTGCTTTTGGCATAGATGAGGCTATGAATCTCCCAAAAAATAGTGTTGTTGATGGTGGGCTTTGTCAAACTTGCGCAGGTGAACTTCACTATGAGTATCGTCAATACGGGCAGCTTGGGCTGTATGAATGCCCGAACTGTGGGTTTTTAAGACCTGCCCTAGATGTATTTGCAAAAGATATTTCATTGAGCGAAGAGGGCTCTTCTTTTAATGCTTTTATTAAAGGGGAATATGCGCAGTTTAATGTAGCGCTTCCAGGCGCGTACATGGTTTATAACATTTTAGCGTTTGCTGCGATATCTCTTGAACTTGGATGCAAGCAGGAAACATTGCACCAAAGCATAGATGTATTTAACCCAAACAACGGCAGGCTCCAAACACTTCACATTGGAAAGCGGGAAGTGCTTTTAAATCTGGCTAAAAACCCTACTGGCTTTAACCAAAACATAAATATTGCGCTTGCAGATGAAAAGCCTTTTGCGATTGCATTTTTCATCAACGACAAAGAAGCAGACGGACACGATATTTCTTGGATTTGGGATATAGATTTTGATTACCTTGCGCGTAGGAATGACATTGTAGTTTTTGCTGGTGGAACACGGAAAAATGACCTCCAAGTTCGCTTAAAATATGCAGAAATTCAAAGTGAACTTGTTAACGATGCTAAAGACCTTATGAGCAAGATCCCATCAAATTATTGCGAATCTAAACTCTTCGTTATTGCTAACTACACAGCACTCCCTGCTGTAAAAGCAGAATTGGAACACTTGGAGAAGGATTCTAGCAGTCAATCTGTGTACATGAATGATTCACTTACTAGTTCCAACAGTCAAACATACGATTGGCACAACGTCGTGGCGCTAGCGCAAAACCCAGTAGTGCTTGTTCACATGCTTCCAGAACTTCTAAATCTTTATGGCGATGGCGGAAACATGACTATCCTTCGCAAACGCCTTGAGTGGCGTGGTATACCTTACGAATTAAGGGAAGTTCACTTTGGGGAAGAAGCTCATCTAGAAAACGCAGACTTAGTTTTTATTGGAGGCGGCCCAGACCAAGAGCAACTTAAAGCTTGTTCTTATCTTCGCCAAATTAAAGAAGAACTTAAAACTTTCATTGAAAATGATGGTGCCCTTTTGGCAATATGCGGTGGATACCAAATTCTAGGCAAAACTTGGCTCATTGGAGACGAAGAAGTTGAGGGCCTAGGTATTTTTGACTTTGTAACTAAGCGCCCAGGTACGGCAAGAAATAGGCTTGTTGGAAATATTGCTTTGCACGTTAATGGGATAGACCGCCCGGTTGTAGGTTTTGAAAATCATGCAGGCAGAACATACCTTTCATCTGGTTCGAATCCATTTGGAAAAGTTTGTTCTAAAAAAGGCTGCGGTAACAATGAAGAATCAAGACATGATGGCACAGCGTATAAGCAGCTTATAGGAACATACTTACACGGGCCTATTCTTAGTAAAAACCCTGAAATTGCAGATGTTCTATTACGTGCAACGTTAATACACCATGCTAAACGCTGCTCAATTGATGGATATTCACTTACAACACTTGATGATGCGATAGAATTAGAGGCTAACAAAGTAATGAGTAATCGTATTTGTCTTTAGTTTAAGTACCGCAAAGGGAATTTCGCATGTCTGAAAACTATGAACAGCGGCCAAGAAGGAATGCTTCATATAACCAAGCAACCGGTAATAGCGCCAATGGTAATAGAGCTTCAAGAATCTCTGAAAATGCACGATATACGCAAAATTCAGCCTCTTCTGGGCATTATGCGTCGTCTACAGGTTCAAGTCAATCTTCTAGGTCGCGTCGCAGTATGCAGTCAAACCCATATTCTCGCACGTCTTATACTGAAGATTACAGCCAATATGATCGCGCAAATTATTCTTCCAGACAAAGTTCTAGCTCGCGTAATTCAAGCTCGCAGCGCACCAATTCGCGTGCTGCAAGCTCACGCGCTGCAAGTTCGGCAAATTCAAGAAGTGGTGCCGCACGACAACATCGCGAATCTCAAGATGTAGACTACACAAGTGCTCAATATGCAGCAAAGGCGGCTCGCGAAAAGCGCAAGAGATCAAAAATTCCAATCATTGCTGGCGCTTTGGTTGTAATTTTACTAGTAGCTGGAATTGGAATATTTCGTTATGTAAGTTCAATTTCTGATAACTTGCACCAAGGTGTTACAGAGGAAGTTCGCGAATCTCTTGTTGAAACAGAATATTCCAAAGAGCCTTTTTACATGCTTTTGATGGGCACGGATGAATCTGCAGAACGTGTTGCGGAAGGAAGCTATGGTGTATTTCGCTCTGACTCTATGATGCTTGTTCGCATTGACTGCCAAAACAAGAAGGCAACTGTTGTGTCTCTAGAAAGAGACACGCTTATTGACATGGGTGAATACGGATATCAAAAATTAAATTCTGCAAGTGCCTTTGGCGGCATTCCTTATGCAATTGAAGTTGTAAATGAACTGTGTGGTGTAGAAATTTCTCACTTTGCAACAATAAACTTTGACGGATTTGCTGCCATGGTTGATGCTGTTGGTGGCGTAGAAGTTGATGTTCCTATAGAGATTAATGATGACGATGCTGGTGGATATCTTGCTGCTGGAAAACAAACACTAAATGGCCAACAAGCGTTAATTTTATGCAGGTCACGCAATGCGTATAACGACTACGGCTCTGGCGACTATTACAGAGCTGCTAACCAGCGTATGGTTCTTTCTGCATTGGCTGACAAAATTTTGGATGCAGATATTGGCACAATCGCAAACACTGTTACCACGCTTTCCCAATACGTGACAACAGACTTTGAACTAACAGACATCATTGGCATTGCGCAAGCCATGCGCGGAATTGACATGACAAGTGACATCTATACCGCAATGCAACCAACTTATTCAGTATATGAAGACGGCATGTGGTTTGATAAAACATATGAAGATGAATGGGCAACGATGATGAAGCGTGTGCGCGAGGGGCTTTCGCCAACAGAAGACGATGTTGTAGATGCAACGGGTACTGTCATGGCGTCTAGCGGCTCTGGAACTTCCATAGGTGGCTCGTCTGCAAATGTTTACGCAAACTCCAAGTCTGGCACTGTAACTGTATGGAACGGCAATGGCGGCTCTGGTGTTGCTTCGTCTGGCGGCCAAACAATTGGAAACATGGGATATGATGTAGAAACAGGAAATGCCGATAGTTACGACTATAAAAATACGCTCATCATCTTTAATAATGCTTCTCTTCGCCATGATGCGCTTTCAATTGCACAACAGCTTGGGTGCGGCAAGATTTACCTGAATAATGGTGAATACTCATTCTCAAGTGACTTCCTAGTAATTTTGGGTAGCGACTATTCGTCGTAGCTTGCGCGGGTAAACTAGCAGATGAACATTACGCTTATATGTGTTGGCAAACTTAAAGAGCGTTTTTGGGTAGACGCATGTGCGGAATATACCAAGCGCTTAAAAGCTTACGTGAAACTAAATGTTGTTGAAGTGGCAGACTTTGACCCAAATAAACTTGGAGGCCAGGCGCAAGTTTTAGAGCGCGAAGGAAACCTAATTATTCAGGCCATTCCGCAAGACGCTTATGTTGTGTTGCTTGCGATTGAAGGCAAGTTGGTATCTAGTGAAGATTTGGCTTACACACTAGATAGTTGCGCTCTATCAGGTAAAAGTAACGTTGCTTTCATTATTGGTGGCTCTTTTGGCGTTGGCAAACAAGTTTATACGCGCGCAAATGAAAAAATATCTTTAGGACGTATTACTCTTCCGCATAATTTGGCGCGTGTAGTTGTGCTAGAGCAGCTTTATCGCGCGTGTAAAATCAATAAAGGCGAACCGTATCACAAATAACGACCATACCATAAATAGAATTACCCATTCCCCTTAGTGATTAATATAGCCGAAACATGCCAATGATAAACTTCCCATACTGTTGAATTGAATTTTTCTAAAAGACTATTTTAAATACTATTCTGAAAGGAATTTCTATGTCTCTTGCTCCATCAGACACAAACAAAAAGCCAGACTTTCGCACCACTATGGAACTTGGCGCGGTACTGCCACTAACTGCTGAAGTTAAAGATGACCACCTTTTTGTTGGTGGCGTAGACATGGTGGGACTCGCACACGAACAAGGCACAGCACTTTATGTGTTTGACGAAGCTGACCTGCGTGACCGCATGCAGCAATATAAACGCGGATTTTCTTCGCGCATTGAAAATTGCGACGTAATTTATGCGTCTAAGGCTTTTTGCAACAAAGAAATACTTCGCATTGCAGCAGAAGAAGGCCTTTGTTTGGATGTTTCTGGCGGTGGGGAACTAGCGTGTGCTCGTGCGGTAGATTTCCCTATGGAAAAAGTTTACATGCATGGCAACAATAAAACTCCAAAAGAGCTTGACGAGGCCATAAGCGCTGGAGTGGGACACATCATAGTTGACAGCCGTATAGAGCTTTCCCGAGTTTCTGAAATAGCCAAAAAATACAACAAGGTGCAAGATATCTATTTGCGCATAACCCCAGGTGTAGAAGCGGATACGCACGAATATATAAAAACTGGATGTGAAGATTCTAAGTTTGGCTTCAACATGAAAGATGACTTCGCATTCAAGTGTGTAGGCGATGCGCTAAATACTCCAAATGTCCGCCTTGTTGGATTGCATTGTCACATTGGTTCGCAAATTTTTGCGCTGCAATCCTTCCGCGAGACCGTACAAGTTATGATTGAATTTATTGCTCGCATTAAGAACGAATATAACTACGTTATTGAAGAGCTTGATTTAGGCGGCGGTTTAGGTATTGCTTATACGGCAGACGATAGGCCATCTTCTATTGATGAATTTGCAAAATGCAGCGTACTTGCGCTGAAAGATTTTTGTAAGTACTACAACGTTAAAGAGCCAAAACTCCTTGTTGAACCAGGTAGAAGTCTTGTTGCAAATGCCGGTGTAACTCTTTATACCGTTGGCATCCTAAAGACGCTTCCTGGCATTCGTAAATATGTGGCAGTAGATGGTGGCATGTCGGATAACATTCGCACGGCACTTTACCATGCAAGTTATGAACCTGTCATAGCTAACAAAGCAGATCAAATGCGCACAGAGATTGTCACGCTTTGCGGTAAGCATTGCGAAAGTGGCGATGCTGTTGTAATTGACATGCCAATTCAGACGCCTAGCTTAGGCGATATAGTTTGTGTGTTCGCAACAGGAGCATATTGCTATACAATGTCTTCTACATACAACGGTCAACCGCGTCCGGCAATTGTATTTGTAAAAGATGGCAAGGCTCGCGTTGTTACTCGCCGTGAAACTTACGAAGATTTGCTTGCTCGCGATTTGTAGGTTTTGGTTGTTGATTTGCGGTTAAGTGCGGTTGGTTGTGCCGTATAAACGTTAGTTTGCGCGTGCGATTGTAGGCTTGAATCCTTGAAAGGGAAAACTATGTCAATTAAATTAGGACTTGTAGGTACTGGTACAGTTGGTGGCGGATGCCTTGAAATCATAAGTAAACACGCGCAAGATTTTAAGCGCCACTACGGCATAGACCTTGAACTTGTTTCTGTTTGCTCAAAAGATTCCGATGCCGCAACAGCTTACGGTTACTCGGATTGTTTTACTGCAGACTTTAACGATGTAATCAATAACCCTGAAGTCCAAATTGTCATAGAGCTCATTGGTGGAACTACCGCAGCAAAACAGGTGGTCATTGGTGCGTTAAATGCTGGTAAGCATGTTGTTACAGCAAATAAGGCACTCATGGCACGCTATGGCGAAGAAATTATGGCTCTTGCAAAAGAGAAAAACTTAGACATTGCTTTTGAAGCTAGCGTTGGTGGCGGAATTCCAATCATTGGGCCGTTGAAGCATTCGCTTACATCAAATGAGATTACATCTGTCATGGGTATTGTTAACGGCACAACTAACTACATGCTTACACGTATGGCAGAAGAAGGCATGTCATACAATGAAGTTTTGAAATGCGCGCAAGAACTTGGGTATGCAGAAGCAGATCCAACCGCAGACGTTGATGGACTTGACGCGGCTGCAAAAATTGCCATTCTTGCTTCAATTGCCTTTAATTCACGCGTAACAATTGATGATGTACATGCAGAAGGTATTCGCAATATTTCTCCAATAGATTTGCAAGCTGCACAAGACATGGGATATTGCGTTAAATTGCTTGCTATTGCGCATCGCGTAAAGGGC
>CAZRFO010000065.1:0-1198 GCA_964599515.1 uncultured Eggerthellaceae bacterium
ACCCGCGAATCCGCGGGTCTTTTTTTGTTTTATATGTTCAGACGCGTTCTATAAAGAAAAGTCTTTTGAGCCGTTAAATACTTCCAAAGCCTCTTCAACTGTGTAATCAGCCAAAGTAATAGCGCTAATAGCTTTTGTTAGACGAACAGCTTCATCCAAAGAACGCTGGTGAATATTGCGACCTGTAGCGTTGCCGCATGCCCCACCAATGTGAATTTGGTCGTAAAGTTGTGTTAAGAATGTCTTAGCATCAACAGTAGATCCACCTGCGCAAACAAGTCCTGTGCGTCCTGCAGCATCTGAAGCAATCTTTAGAGCTTCTGCTGGGCTTGTACCGTCTTCTGGCTTAGGTGGGTTTACTTTAACAAAGTCTGCACCAAGGCAAAGTGCAACTCCAGCTGCACCAGCAATCAATGCTGGGTCTTTTTCTGCCGTAACAGCCTTACCGCGTGGATAAATCCAAAGCACAACAAGCAAACCATTTGCATGAGCCTGAGCAATCAAGTTGCCAGCTTCTGCCATCATTGTTGCTTCGTATTCGCTTCCAAGATAAATGGTATAGCCAAGACCAACAACATTCACGCCAGCTTCACGCATTGCAAGGACTGCTTCCAAATCATAAAGTTGTGGAGAATATGGGTCATCTTGTTTTGTGGAAACCAAGTTAGTCTTGGAATTCATCTTAACAAGGTAATTAATTTCTGGGTAGTCTGCTGCATATTGCGCGATAAGCCCACGTTGACCAGCCAAAACACCACAAACGCCCTGGCTTCCAATTTGGAAAAGATGCTCTGGTTTGGCATCTGCCTCATCAATACCTTCACCATAAAAGTCTCCATTTAAGTGCTCAACTTTTTGGTCGCATGCAAAAAGCATCAAACGTCCAGTGCCACGTGTAGCTTTCATGTAATTGGAAATATATTCTTCTCTGAATTCAGGCATAACGTCTGCTGGAACACGAACTTGTTCCTTTGTAATTTTTGGCATAGTTTCTCCTTTGAATCAAAGCCGCATTTACGACTTAAAATATTGAACCTATTTTAGCTAAAAGAACACGCATTGTGTGCAGCTAAGTACAAAATCTAGGGAATCGGAACAATCGCACATCACAGCTGCTTATCACAGCTGTATTTTTCTAAGTTAGAAGATAGGCGTCCTCGCAAACTTTAAATCTCTAAGGGCTTGAGGGCACCTAGAT
>CAZRFO010000065.1:1298-7180 GCA_964599515.1 uncultured Eggerthellaceae bacterium
TCAACGTGAAAAACACGTAGCGTACTTGCGTTACGTGAGTGTTTTTCAAAGTTAGGAGATAGGCGTCCTCGCAAACTTTAAATCTCTAAGGGCTTGAGGGCACCTAGATTCAACGTGAAAAACACGTAGCGTACTTGCGTTACGTGAGTGTTTTTCAAAGTTAGAAGATAGGCGTCCTCAAACGCTTAGAGCCAGTTGCGTGGAGATGGAGTATTAACATATTCGCTTTCAAATTGCTCTTGTGACCTTGTTAGATAGATTATGCCTTCTATGACACCTATAACGCTTGTCACAGTAAGAGCCAAACCAAAAGTTAGAATGCCACCAATAATTGTAATACCCAAAAGAATAAACCCTGGTCCAGTAAGACCCATATAAAATTTATGAATGCCTAAGCTGCCAAAGAAAATTGCAAGAAGTCCTGCCGCAATGTGGTCTTTTTTAGGCTCATATTCTGATTCAACAAAAATGCCGTTGGTATTTGCATTTCCATTTGGAACATGTGCAGAAGAATAATTTTCTGCTCCATCGCGAACACCTTCAGTTTGTGCGTTAGATTCAAAGGCGTCAGATATTTTTCCTTCAACACCATCTGCGTTTTGAACTTCTTCTGAAGACTCAACTTCTAAGCTAGCAGCGCGCTGCCTAGCCTTGTACAAACGTTCTTGCGCTTGGCGATAATTAGCCTCTGCTGCAGCTATTTCATCTGCAACTGAAGCACTAGATTTTTTATCGCCATGTGTCAAGATTTAACTCCTTTTTATTATCTATTCGCGGTACACCAAAAGTGGTACATCAAAAATTAGCTGCCACAACATTGTTTTTTAATACTACTGTTTTTACTTCCAAATACGTTTATTTGCGCGCCTTTTTATATTCATCCATAAACGCACCAAACATACCCTTTGCGCGGGAAATCTGTTTACCAGTTGCATAAGCGCCCTTGTTAACAGCCTCACCCGTTGCTTTTGCAGCCTTAGATGCTACAGGTTTTACAGCATCAACAGTCTCACGCACTTTCACTTGGGCTTCGCCGGTAAGTTTCCCAGCTTTTGCGGCAAGACCCTCAGAAGAAGTAAAACTTTTCACATCGTCAGACACAAGAAGCGCTCCAACTGGAGGTTCGCCTTCTTCGTCTTCTTCTGTTGCAGCAGATTGAAAATACTGCGAAAGCTCTGGCCCAACTCCACGCTTAAACCCAAGAATAAAACGCGCTGGCACTTCTTTCTTTCCAAGCAAAACAGCAGATGTAGCCCCAGCGTCAATGTCAAAACTTGCAACTGCTCCACTGTAGAGATCAAACTTTATGTTGCCTGCATATCCAAGTAGTTCGCCATCTTTTAAGCAAACCGGCATGCCTTCCCATATAACGCAATCGTCCCAGTTTACCCCTATAGCTCTACATGCTGCAGCGCCAGAACCAGCAGGTCCATCCAAAAGTTGAATGCCATCTTCAGTAATTGCAATGTCGCTTAGAGCAACAAAACAATCTGCCCTATGAAACATTAAAAGCAAATCCGGGCGTTTGATAAGCAAGCCTATGCAACGTTTTTCGCTCGGATGAAAAACGCACGCGCGGACTTTGCCGTATTTACGCATTTCAGAGTACTCTTCCCCACGTTTCTTTTTAATTTTCTCCAAGATTACGCGAGTATTACCAAGTTCTTTTGTAGAGACAATTTTAGATCTGCGCTCAATCTCTTTGGTCATGACATTCCTTTTCAAAAAAGAACGCTGGAGAAAACCCCAGCGCTTTTATTTTTATATGCGTCTGCGCTTTACGGGCGCTTTAGTTATTTTGCGTTTGGCCATTTAACATTGGCATCAAACTTACGACATTCGCACGCGCATTACCAACAATAGCACCGAGTTAAGATTTACATTGCAAGTAAGTCACGCGAAAACTGCCATGCGCTTTAAACTATTCAGCGTCTGCTGCAACATTAATTTGTTCGCTTATGCCTTGTGACTCTTCGGCGTTTTTCACAACTTGTTCTGCAATGCGCTGACGTGCTGCGTCAATTTTTTCACGAAGTTCTGCATCTGCAGCAGATTCTTCACTTGCACCAGCTACAAATTCTTGAGCGCGTGATGTAGCTGTTACGTAAAATTCCTGACCCTTTTCAATAGCTGCTTCCGCAAAACCTTGAGCCTGGTCAGCAACGTTTTTTGCAACAGATTGAATTGTTTCTACGGGATCTGAGCTGGTTGTACCTGTGCCGTTATCAAGCACTGCGTTAAATGCACTTTTAGCAATGTTTCTGTTTTCGTAGCCAGAACGTGGCGAAGTAAAATACACAATTGCTGCGCCAATGATTCCACCAGCAAGAAAGATACCCATTTTTTTAGCCATTGTTCCTCCTAAAATAGGGTCTGTACATGTTTGCGTATTATAAGCGTTCGCGCGCTTTAGTTGTTTGCAAATTAACTAGCGTTTGCCATTTCGTAACATTCACGTTCACATTTTTTTAGCGAAAATGCTCGCATTCCGTAACTAGTTTATTTAAAAGTGCAAGAGCATCTTTGCAGGCACTAATCGCAAGGATATCGTCTTGAAAATTGCATTGCACCTGCGCATGTGTATGGTCGCTTGACGTCCATTCAGTTGTACCAAGAAACGCAAAAGTGCTATCTTGCGGCGCGCTTTCCACCTGCAAGTCAATTACTATATGTTCAAAAATGTGAGCAAGCGAAGTATGGTTTATTGTGTCTGTAAGCATATCGCCATTGCTGTTTTTACATTTATGAAGAGCCAGCTTGGGGCGTTCCAGCAAAAGCGCTTGGGCAAAAACTTCATTGCTGAAAGCTAGAATTTGCTTTGGGATAAACAAATCACAGATAATACGCTGATTGCTAACCGTTAGTTTTTGCAGTTCAATTGATGTGTTGCCTGTATGCGCACGCATGGCAACTCCTACTGAGTTTGCTCGCTTGCGCTGGAACCTGCAGCGTCAACCGTGTCAGAATTTACAGTACCGTTGCTTTCACCACTATCTGTTTTTGCGTTTTGCCCAGCGTCAGCACTTTCACCAGATGCGCTATCGCTTTCGCTGCCTTCTTCTGCAGTTGCATCATCCGTTGCGTCACTACTGGCACCGTCAGTTGTAACGCCATCTTGCACACGAACAAGCAAAGTTACAGTTTTCCCAGGTTCAGCTGGCAAAACTACGTTTCCTTGCACAAGGTCTGGCAGGTGTTCAAACCACCAGCACAAGTCATCAATTGCTGTGTATGTCCACACATGAGTACCGTCTTCTATGATAGCAAGCGTATCTCTATCATATGAAAAACGATAATGACCGCCGCCGCTAAGAGAGCCAAACTCATAGCTAATGGTTTTTGCCGTTTCATCTAGTTCGTACTCATAGGAAACGTCATCAGCCAAAATTATGTCTGTACTGTTTATTTGAATGCTTGAATCCGAGCCGTAAATTTGCCATTTGCCTTGAATACTTGCGGCGTCATCATAGCGCATCCAGCGATTTATCCCAGCAGCAACAAAGAACACTATAACAAGCACTACAACAGCAATGATTACTCCAGCTATAACTTTAGGGACGATTTTCTTTGCTTTTGCTTTTACAGACTTGCGTTTGTTTTTGCGGTCTTCTCTTTGTTGAGCAGCATTTTTTACTTGCTTTCTCTGATTGGCATTGTTTTTTGGCAAAGTTTCATTTGAGTTAGCTTCGCCATTATTTGGAGTATTTTCATCTGATGTTGAATCAGTTACTGCGCAGCCATGTTCAGCAGATTCTTCTATGACAATCTTTCGAATTCTTGCTGTTGTATCCGGCGCAACATCATTCGCGTGCTGACTAGCATCTGCTACCGTATCTGGCAATGAAGACTCAAGTTCTTCGGCTTTTTGCGCATCTTCAACAGCATCTTCAACATCTGGAATTTTCTCTTGTGCTATTTTTTGCTGCGTTCCTACAGCGATATCGACAGCGGTAGCCTTTGCCTCAAACTCCACATTGCTTTCAGCGGTATTGCCAGTAGGCACATTCGCTACAGGCACCGCATTACCGCTGGCATTTTCACCTGCAGACGCATTAACTTCAGGTTCGTTTTGCCCACGAACAAGCGCGCCGCCATATTCCTTGGCGGCACGTTTCACTTGCTTTTCTTTTTTTATTGAGCGTCGTGTTGGGCTCACGTATTGTCCTTAGTTATTCCGTTTATGCGCCCAGGTAAGCGCGTTGTACTTTGCTGGGCTAGATTGGAATAGACGAATGTACTTAATTTACGCTTGTTTTCCTATTGTTGTAGCTCCACCCATGTAAGGAACAAGAACATCTGGAATTGTAATGGTTCCATCTGCATTTTGGTAATTTTCCACAATAGCAGCCATTGTTCTGCCAACCGCAAGACCAGAACCATTCAAGGTGTGGACTAAACGTGTACCTTTGAAGTTTTCTGGGTCACGATAACGAATGTTTGCACGACGAGCCTGGAAATCCCAGCAGTCAGAACAGGAAGAAATTTCCTTATACGCATTATAGCAAGGAAGCCAAACTTCCAGGTCATAAGTCTTGCATGAGCTAAATCCAATGTCGCCAGTGCAAAGGCTGATAACACGATACGGCAAACCCAAAAGTTGCAAAATGTTTTCTGCATCTGCAACCATTTCTTCAAGATCTTGCTGTGACTCTTCTGGTTTTGCAAATTTAACCATTTCAACCTTGCTGAATTGATGTACGCGAATAATTCCGCGAGTATCGCGGCCAGCAGCTCCAGCCTCTGAACGGAAACATGGAGTAAACGCGCAATACTTCAAAGGAAGCTGACTTGCGTCTAAGATTTCATCGCGATGCAAGTTTGTAAGTTGCACCTCTGCTGTTGGAATAAGATACATGCCATCTGTTGTTTTGAACAGGTCTTCTTCAAATTTTGGAAGCTGTGCTGTGCCAGTTAGAGTTTCTGCATTTGCAAGCGCTGGCACCCACCACTCTTTGTATCCGCGGCTTGTATGTGTGTCTGCCATGAAGTTGATAAGCGCGCGCTCTAATCTAGCGCCCTGGCCAGCTAGCGCATAAAAACGCGTGTGCGCAAGCTTAACACCACGGTCAAAGTCCATAATTCCAAGCTCTGGACCCAAATCCCAGTGGGCTTTTGCCTCAAAGTCAAATTCGCGAGGAGTCCCCCAACGGCGAACCTCTGGATTGTCGTTTTCGTCTTTGCCAATTGGCGTTGTCTCATGCGGAATATTTGGAGTGCTCATAAGGATTGTCTTTAGCGCTGCGTCAACTTCTTCGCGCTTAGCACTTGCGGCCTCAAGCTGACCTTTTAGTGCGTTGACTTCCTCTTTTATGGCTTCGGCTTCTTCGCGCTTGCCTTGGCCCATAAGCTTGCCAATTTCCTTTGAAGCAGCGTTACGCTTAGCCTGCAAAGCTTCTTCTTCTGCAATAGATGCACGGCGAGCTTCGTCTAATTCCGCAAATTTTTCGGCATCCCATTTGGCGTTTCTGTTTGCCATAGCCTGTGCCACAAGATCTTGATTTTCACGTACAAATTTAATGTCTAGCATACAAATGCTCCTTTATAAGGGCTGTTCTGGATTTTGTGTAAGTATACTCCTTAAGCAATAAATCTCATGCAGTTTTGCGGCAAGGTGCTATGTTGTTTGGCGAAGGTGTCAAAGCGCAAACGTACAAACATTGTGCAACGTTGCCAAATTCTGGCGCAGAAGTAAAGTTTGGGGTGTATAATAAGGCTCGACGATAACCCATGGTGCTATGTGGGTGCGTCCTTTAGTAAAGAGAGCGTCGCAGGTTAGCGTTTGCGACGCTTTTTCTTTATTCGCCTAATGGAATCACCCAGCGCAGGCAGGAACGTGAGCACTGCAGCCAAAAATACGAGTATCGCAGAAGCAAGACCCAAGA
>CAZRFO010000066.1:0-7165 GCA_964599515.1 uncultured Eggerthellaceae bacterium
TTTTGCCGCGAAGGCTGCGTGCTGTGCGTTTGTCGTAAAGATTGGCGCCGTTTAGTGTGACTTCGCCAGTATCGGGCTTGATGAGCCCTGCCATAATTTGCGCAAGAGTGCTTTTGCCGCTTCCTGTGTGGCCGCAAATTCCAAGGAATTCGCCTTCTTGCAATTCAAGGCTGATGTTGTTTATAGCAATGTCGTTATCTAACGAGCCCCAAGCAGGAACTCCGTGTTCTTGCACGGAAGGTTGAATTTCTGGCTTGGCTTTGCGTGATTTCTTCTTTTTTATATTCCCTGTATAGGAATAATTTATGTCTTTTAGAATAAGCGACATATTTCCTCCTCACAGGCTTCTTGTGTGATGCATGGCTTGATTTTGATTCCGAGTTTTTCCAGCTCAACGGCAAGTTGACATGTAAAAGGCAGCTCTAGACCGGCGCTTTGTAACAACTCTACATTTGTAAGAATAGCTTCCGTTGGTCCATCTGCCAAAATTCTGCCTTGCTGCATAATGACAACACGCTTTGCTATTGCGGCTTCTTCCATAGAATGCGTAATCATGACAATGGTTTTGCCTGCAACATGCTGACGGCTTACTACTCGCAAAAATCCTTCTCTGCCAAGGGGGTCTAACATACTAGTTGCTTCATCAAGCACAAGTATGCGTGGTCTCATAGCAAGCGCACCAGCAATGGCAACGCGCTGTTTTTCTCCACCAGAAAGGGCAGAAGTTTCGCGCTTTTCAAAACCTTGTAAGCCACATGCAAAAAGCGCTTCTGTTACGCGGTCGCGAATTTCTTGTGCGCCAAGACCTAGATTTTCTGGTCCAAAAGCAACTTCGTTTTCAACCAGACTTGCAACAAGCTGGTTATCTGGGTTTTGAAAGACCATGCCAACCTGGCTACGTATATCAAATGTACACTCAGCATTAGCAGTTGAAGCGCCATCAATAGTGACAGTGCCTTTATTTGGAACAAGAAGTGCGTTTATATGTTTGGCAAGGGTGCTTTTTCCGCTGCCGTTAGAACCTAAGATGCAAACGAATTCGCCTTCTGCAATTGAAAGCGAAACGTGGTCAAGTGCATTGTGTGTGCCATCGTATGAATAAGACACATCTGTGAATTCAATCATTGTTGTTACCTTATTGTTCTTGGGTTTTTGCTTTTATGTGATAGTTACGTCTGAAAATTGAACCGCGGCTGCTGTTTTTAATCATTGCTGCTATCGCGACCCCTTCGCCTCAATTAATGGCAGTATGCTTTTTACGCAAAGCGCGCCTACGACTGAGTTTATGATGGCTTTCATCAGGTTAAACGGTATGAAAACCGGAACAATCATAGATAAAACAACGCTTAACTCTACGTTCATGTAAATTGGTACAAATATGATGTCTCCTGCTATGGCGCCAATTAGTGCGCAAATAATGCCAACAATTAATCCAAGCACTAGGCTTTTGTTTGTGCGTGTGCGGCGAAACAGCACGCTAGCTGGCAAAACGTAGCAGCAAACAACAATTATGTTCATGATTGCGCCATAGAAATTGCCGTCGTATAGCGCGTGGATAAACCAGCTAATCGCGCCAATTACAATGCCGGAGCCAGGGCCAAACGCGTATGCGCCTAGTAAAATTGGAATCATGCTGGCGTCGTATTTTAGAAACGATACTGCCAAAAATGGGAATTCGATAAACGAAAGCACAACGCTAATGGCACACAAAAGCGCCATGGTGACAAGTTGTCTTGTTGACCAAACGTTGTGGGATTTTGCGCTTTTGGGCGTTGACGTGCCGCTAGGTGCAGCGCTGCTTGATGTGGTGATGTTGTCTTGCATTGTTACTTGCGCATCGCTAGGTGCGGTGCTACTGGATTTTGCGCTTTTGGGCGCAGTGGTGTTGATGGACATAGGTATTTCCTTTCTGCTTCTTCCATCCGGACTTTACCGTTGGCTCTGGAGTTTCACCAGGTCGGCCTTGCGCGTCTTTACGCTAAGGTTCGCGGGCTCATGTTTGTCATAAAAACATTTACCGCCAGTGGGGAATTGCACCCCGCCCTGAAACAGGTTGCATGTATTGTAGAACACTCACGTACTGTATGTATTGTGAAATGGACCAAAAAGATATATTCACATTTCAAGTGTTTTGGAAATTAGTTGCAGGAACCACCACACACACAAACAATGCTAATTGATAAATCCGTTTTTCAAGCATTTTTGAAATAAGTTCCAAGAAATCTATTGACAGCCTTTTTCGCTTGCTGTATAAAGTGTACTAGTAATGTTAATACACCTAGTACAGATTACTACAGGAAGGAGGAACGTGAGATGATTTCAGTTGATTATCGTGACTCGCGACCAATTTATGAGCAAGTTTGCGATGCTTATCGACGTCAAATTCTTGCTGGCATTCTTGAACCAGATTCAGAAATGCCTTCTGTGCGCAATTTAGCCGTACAACTTTCCGTAAATCCAAACACTATTCAGCGTGCTTACAGGGAATTAGAAACACAAGGCTTCATCTATTCCGTTAAGGGAAAGGGCAGCTTTGTATCCAATTCTTCTGAAACAACGCGCATTCATAAAGAAGAGCTGCTTGCTTCTTTTGACGAAATTGCCAAAGAGCTTCTTGATTTGGGCGAAGCAAGTGAGTCTTTGATTGACCGAATTAATGAAATACACAACAACGGAGGTGGTAAGAAATGACAGAGCTTGCAATACAAGCCGTTCAGCTTAACAAACATTTTGATAGCTTTTGTGCATTAAGTAACGTAAATATGTCTGTTCCAGAAGGCGCAGTTTATGGGCTTGTTGGTCCAAATGGCGCAGGTAAAACAACATTGTTACAGCACATTGCAGGAATTTACAGGAAAGACTCAAATAACATGCTTAGCAAAATGCTTGTTTTTGGAGAACCAGTTTTTGAAAACAGCCAGGTGAAAGAACGCATCGCATTTGTGCCAAGCAGTTTTTATCTTCCTGCGCGCGTAACTCTTAAAAGCATGACTTCGCTTTATAGTGCAGTAACGCCGCGTTTTAGTGTGGCTCGTTTTGAAGAGCTTAAAGCTAAATTTGATTTGCCAGACACGCTTCCTTTGCGAAAGTTTTCAAAGGGCATGCAAAAGCAAGCAATGTTGCTTCTTGCGTTGGCATCTTGTCCAGATGTTTTGCTGCTAGATGAGCCAATGGACGGGCTAGACCCAATAGTTAGAAAAACATGTTGGAGTCTTGTTCTGTCGGATGTTTCCGAGCGTAATACTACAGTTGTTGTGAGTAGCCATAACTTGCGCGAACTTGAAGGCATATGCAGTCACCTTGGCATTATGTCAAAAGGCAGCGTGATAAGGGAATATGACTTATTTGCAACAGATAATTCCCTTGCAAAGGTGCAAATTGCATTGCCTGATGGCACAGATTTTGCAAGCGCAAATGTCAATATTCTTAATGACACAGCAGAAGGACGCCTGCATACGCTTATTGTCCAAGGTGAAGTGCAGCAGGTACAAAGTGAACTTGCTACATTAAACCCCGTCTTGATGGAAATTATTCCTTTGACATTAGAAGAAATTTTCATGTACGAACTTAAAGAGGAGGGCGCATACGATGCAGAAGCAATTTTGTAATATAGCCCTATCAAAAGAGCTGATAAAACGCAATTGGTACATAAGTGCGCTGTACATTTTTGGATGGATTTTAGCGCTCATGCCTACAATTTCGCGTATTCGTTATATGGGCGACTGGAGCTTTTACCAAGAGGCTGGAATATCTGTTGGGTTAACTGGATATCTTCCTGTATACCTTTCGTTTTCTGCGTTGCTTACCTTGCTTTACTGCGTTGTTGCAACGTGCGCAAATTGCGACTATTTGTTCAAGACGGAAGCCGCACGTTTTTATGGAGCAAGTTCGCAAAAGCGCGCTTCGCTTCTTCTTTCAAGCTTGTTCACAACAATACTTCCTGGCTTGCTTGTTAATGTTGTAGCTGGGGCACTGTTTTTCTTTGTGGAAACTGGCGCTGGGCTTACAAATTGTGTGGGACCAGCTATTGCTGGTAGCGGATGCATTATGGTTATAGTCATGAGTGGGTTGTGCTTGCTTTGCGCATCTGTTTCAAGTTCGCGCTTTGTTTTTATACTTATAACGTGCATGCTTAACGCCTATGTATTTGCGCTTGATTTTGAGTTTTTGCTGGTCACAGATATGTTTTCTTACGGCGTTACAGGCGAAACTGAACCGTCTAACATTGCGTTTGTGTTGTCGCCATTAGTAAAGATAATATCTGAATTCTTTACAGTAAACGGATATTGGGCATGGCTTGTAATTTATGCAGTAGTGGCAGTTGCTGCTATCTTCGCATCTTGCATGATTTATAAATACAGGCAATTTGAAACAGTTGGCGAAGGGATTTCATTCAAGAAACTACGACCAGTTTTTAGCATTGCGTTTAGTATTGCATTTGGCTTGACCTTTGCTTTGATAGGTATTGTTTTTGTTGGTTTTAGTTCAAGTGGCAATAGCTTATCTGAAAGCATGACAACATTTGCCATGTTGATAATATTCTTCCTGATTGGCGCTCTTGGTTCCTATGCCGTTGTAGAAAGCATTTTGGCAAAGACCCCGCGTATTCTTAAAAACCGTCTTGGCGGCATGGCTGTTTTGATTGTGATTTGCTTTGTTTCAATTTTTGGAGCGTATCAACTTGGTATGAAAGAGACAAACTATGTTCCAAGTGCATCGGACGTTGAAAAGGTCACAGTTGATAATGTTCGTCTAATAGGGGAAACCCCAGAGGTTATAGATGCCGCAATTGACCTGCATAAATCTATACTAGATGGTGGTGTTTTAGGCGAAGATGATAACTCAAGCTACAGCTACGATGGCATGTATGCAGATAATTCGTTTTACTACGATAACGTTTCTTTCACATACATAATGAAAGACGGAAGTATAGTGCAACGTTCTTATCAATTGATGTTTACGCGTGAAAACATTGCAGATACGTCTTCTTGTCAGGGAAAAGTGGCGTCTCTTGCAAATAGTGAACTAGCAAGACAAAGCAGAGTAGATTGGTTGTATTATCTTGCGCAAGAACGCGGAACACAAGTTGCAATGAGTGTAAATTACTATTCCAATGCAGAAGATTCTGAAAGCGGAGTAAGTGTAGATCTAAGCTTAACCGGAAACGACTTGAAGAAATTGTTGGACTATTCGTTAGCGGAAGAATTGCAAAGTACCTCTGCCTACGACCCAGATCTTATTGGTTGGATTGATGAAGAAGACACGTATTACGAAGATGGCTACGTATCTTACATGTACCCGGAGTTTTATTCATATGGCGAAGGCGAAACCTACTATCAAATTTGTGGCTCGATTAGGCTTACAAACGAAGAAACTCCAAAGTCGCTTGAGTGGATTACTAAAACTGCGTCGTTTTAACTTGGTATGTGTGATGGTTAGTTGCTGATGCACCGTTTTAACTCGGCGGCGCACTTTCAATAGCTCCTTTCCTAGAATTGCAGGTGAATTTTCCGTTCACCTGCAATTTTGCTATTGAGGAATCATCGCTTTTTGGGATGCACATAGTGTGCTTACGCCTTGCGCGCATGTTGCGGTGTGGCGTGCTTGCATCTTGCAAGCATGTTGCTGTGTGGCATGCTGAATTTTCCGTTCACCTGCATTTTTGCTGTTAGAAACATGCATGAAAAAAAGAGAAGCGATACTGCTTTGTATAATAAAACAACTTTAGCGTGCTAAAGTGCTAGTGCACTAAAACGTTTCTGGTCTAATCTCTTAAATTTGCCAACTAAGAGTTTGATACAGCAGGAAAGGGGACTAATATGGAGGAGTTTCTGTACGAATTTTTCGTAAATCCATTTGTTAGTTTGGCAAGCGGGCTTGCAGAAGTACCAGCTGCGGCTGCAGAAGGTGGCGCGTTAGCTGGGCTTTATGCTGTTATAAGTGCAGTTGACGGCTTTGTATGGGGCCCAATCATGATTTTGCTTTTGCTGTTCACGCACATTTTCATGACTATCCGCACCGGGTTCATACAGCGCAAACTTGGTAGTGCAATCAAGATGTCTGTCACAGAAGACGACCCTTCAAGTGCAGAGGGCGACATTAGCCAGTTTGGCGCTCTAACAACAGCGCTTGCAGCAACTATTGGCACTGGCAACATTGTTGGCGTTGGAACTGGCTTACTTTTTGGTGGTCCAGGTGCAATTTTTTGGATGTGGATTACTGGCATACTTGGCATGGCAACAAAGTACGCAGAAGTTTATATTGGCGTGAAGTTCCGCGTTAAAGACCACGCTGGCAAAATGCTTGGTGGTGCAATGTATGCACTTGAACGCGGCTTCAAAAACAAAAAGCTAGGCAAGGTCTTAGCTGTTCTATTTGCAGCTTTTGCTGCTTGTGCTTCTTTTGGTATTGGTGCTTCTACTCAATCTAATTCGCTGTCTGATGCGCTATACAATACAAAACTTTTTGATGGTAGTGCTATTCCAGCGTGGTTGGTTGGTATCATCGTTGCAGTTTTAGTTGGCATAGTTATTGTTGGCGGCATTCGCTCTATTTCACGCGTATGCGAACGTCTGGTGCCTTTAATGGCAATTTTCTACACTGTTTGCTGCATCATTATCATTGTTATGAACGGGCAATTTTTAGGCGAAGCAATCCGTCAAATTATAGCTGGCGCATTCACGCCTGCTGGTGCAGCTGGTGGCGCTATTGGTTCTACAATTACTATGGCTATGCAATTTGGTTTTAAGCGAGGCATTTTCTCAAACGAATCTGGTATGGGTTCTGCTCCATTGGTTGCAGCATCTGCAACAACGCGCAATCCAGCACGTCAGGCTTTAGTTTCTATGACTGGTACTTTTTGGGATACTGTTGTAATTTGCCTGCTTACAGGTTTGATGCTTATGACAACAATACTCGCGCATCCAGATATTGCAGCGCTTGTTGCAGACGGAACTATTTCTTCTGGTGCAGCACTTGCAACTGCAGCGTTTGAGGCAATTCCAGTATTTGGGCCGCTAGTTTTGCTTGTTGGTCTTATCACTTTCACGTATTCCACAATGCTTGGCTGGAGTCAGTATGGAAATCGCGCCATAAGCTATCTTTTTGGTAAGAAGGCAATTCTTCCTTATAGCATAGTGTTTTTGGTATTCGTGTTTTGGGGATG
>CAZRFO010000067.1:0-2011 GCA_964599515.1 uncultured Eggerthellaceae bacterium
CTGCACGCTGAGTGCCCGCCGCCACTAGACAGAGCCGCCACTATTGAAAAATGTTTTCTTCTAGCATGTCTAGAAAATCATCGTTTAAGTAATATTTTTCGAACTTCTCTACTGTCTTGTCGTTTTTCAAAGCTAGATCTGGGCTTTGATATGCAACCCAAGTCATGACGCTCCATGTTGTGCCGCGCAGGCAATTTAACTTTAAGTATGCACTAAGGCGTTCTTCAAAGTCTGCTACAGGAAAGCGCGACCCAACGGCATTCCAGTAGTTGTTCACAAATTTATCCATATCACTCTTATCAAAAATGAAGTCGCTATCCCAAACTGTAGATGTTGGAGCCATGAAGTATGCAACATCCCGAGTGTTTTCTCCAATTAACGCTTTATCCCAATCAATAAGATAGCCACCGCACCCAGTATGCGAAAGAATAAAATGACTAGGAACAGGCTCTGTGCTTACAAAATGCGCACGAGGGTTTTTAATCTTTCGCGGGCGCAGTTCGCGTTCAGAAGATTTTACAAAGCGTTCAAGCCTTTTAACTATGCGTTCTTCTGCTATTGACGCGTGACGATACTTCTCAAAATAGCCATTGCATTCGTCAAACAAATTTTGCAATGTGTCTTTTGGATATAACAAAATAGCATCGTTTTCTGGCGGAAGCGCCGCATGAACATCCGCAAGAATACGTGCCGCCTTTTCAAGATGCATTGGATTATCAAACGACAAACGCTCGCCTTCTACAAACTCCATGACAAGCGCACCATGTTCAAAAAAATCACTGCTTGAATCAAGAAAAAGTGGCTTTGGAGTGCAGCTTGTAGCGCTCAAAGCCTCAAGCATGTGATATTCGTACCCAATTTGGTCGTCTAGATTAAACTGGCTAATGTAATTGATGCGAAGTACCATCTTTTTTCCGCTAACCGGATGCGCAAACCATAAGTTTGCGTTGTGTTCGCCCTGCGCTAAATCGTGCACTTCCACCTTTGCGTCTTCTGGAATTTTCAAAGCTTCCCGCAGCTTCATATTTGTTGCAAGATATTCATTTGCGCGCGCAGTATCTCTCATGCGTAGCCCTTCCGCGTATCCTATATGCAAAAAAACATTTTAAAACTGATGCTATAATCAATTTGCACTGTTCAATTATAAGACTTAATCTAACAAGAACACTGAAGGAGCACGCATGAAAAAACGCGTTGTTATAGATTTTGATAACACGATGGGAATAAAAGGCTGCGATATTGACGATGCACTTGCGCTGTTTACGCTGCTTGGCAATAGCGAGCGCGCAGAGCTTGTTGGCATCACAACCGCCTACGGCAACAGCACAATTGAAAATGTAAACAACGCAACAAATTGGCTGGTTGAAAAACTTGGACTCAATATCCCAGTTCATCACGGCGCCTCTTGCCCAGATGAGCCAGTTAGCGAAGCAGCTGAATATCTTGCGAAAATTGCAGCAGAAAACCCAGGAGAAATTCATCTACTTGTTACGGGCTCCACCACAAATCTTAAAGGCGCAGCCATTGTTGATAAGAACTTCTTTAGCAACCTTGCAAGCATTACCGCAATGGGCGGGATTTGCGAAAGCCTTTACTTTAACGGTAATGTTTGCAATGAGCTAAACCTGTCATGTGACCCAGAAGCTTCACTTGAAATGCTTCAAGCACCGTGCCCAGTATCTATTGCGGTAAGCCAAAATTGTCTGCCTGCATTGTTTAATTGCAAAGAATTCAGAGAGCACATGAGCAGTTACACATGGCTAGTGGAGGCTTGCAGCAGCTGGTTTGACACGATGGAACATACATACGGAATGGACTTTTTTGTTGGCTGGGATATGACAGCGGCACTTTATCTTGTAAAGCCAGAAATGTTTGAAGATAACATCGAACGCGTTACTCTGAACAAGCGTCTTTTAAGCGTGGGCTATCTTGAACCTGCACACGAAGATTGGCCGCACGCAAAAATAAACTTCCCTAAGATAAAAGACAAAGATGCGTTTGTTGCAGAAAT
>CAZRFO010000067.1:2111-7163 GCA_964599515.1 uncultured Eggerthellaceae bacterium
AGGGCGGCAAAAACTTAAATCATCAATTCAGATATAAGCTTTGAAAATTCAATAGCATCTTCTACAGGTTCGCCTTCAATAAGAAGTGCCTGGTTGTAAAGCAATTTTGCATACGACGCAACTTTGTCTGCCTGACCAGAATCTTGAGCCTGAGTAAGCGCTTCAAATACAGGATGCGAAACATTAATTTCAAGAATACGCTTTGCCGTAACTCCTTCATTAATAGAGCCGCGCATGATGCGTTCCATGCCAATGGAAACAGGGCCTTCTGCTGTAATGCAAGCCGGAGTATCTGTTAGACGGGTTGAAGCAATAACCTTGCTAACCTTTCCTTCCAAAACAGAACTCATTGCACTGAATAAGTCTGCATTGTCGGTTTCGGCTGCTTGAGCGGTGGCTTTTTCTTCTTCACTTTCAAGACCAAGGTCATCACTTGCAATGTTCTTGAATTTCTTTTCCTTGTACTCACGAAGCAGCTGGAAGCAGAATTCATCGGATGGGTCTGTGCAAAGAAGCACGTCATATCCGCGAGCCAAAACGCTTGTAACAATTGGCATATTTACAAGCTTGGATTCTTCTTCACCTGCACCGTTGTAGAAGAAAATGCTGTCTTGATCTTCTGCAGCTAAGTCAACATATTCGTCTAGCGTTACAAGCTTTTCGTATTTTGCAGAATAGAAAAGAAGCAGGTCAGATAAGAGTTCGCTCTTTTCGCCATAAGAGCCATACAAGCCCCATTTCAGGCTGCGGCCAAATGCAGAGAAGAACTTCTCGTAATTTTCGCGGTCATTTTCAAGCATGTTAGCAAGCTCTTGCTTGATTTTCTTTTCAACCTTTCTAGCAATTGCGCGCAATTGGCTGTTGTGCTGAAGAGTTTCACGAGAGATGTTAAGTGTTAAGTCTTGGCTGTCAACAATGCCGCGAACAAAGTTAAAGCAATCTGGAACAAGGTCTGGGCATTTGTCCATAATCAAAACGTTTGACGAATATAGGGACAAACCTTTTTCGTATTCGCGACTATACATGTCATATGGCGCGTGAGCTGGGATGAAAAGCAACGCATCATAATTAAGGGCGCCCTCTGCGTGAATGCTTGTAACCTTCAAAGGAGCCTCATAATCATGCCAGTTGCTGCAGTAGAAAGAATCGTATTCTTCGTCCTTTACATCAGATTTTGAACGCTTCCAAATTGGAATCATGGAATTTATGGTTTCTTCAACCTTGATGCTTTCGTATTCTGGTTTATAGTCTTCGCCTGCGTCTTCTGGGCGTTCAACTTCTCTTGAGCGCGTAACAGTCATCTTAATTGGGTAGCGAACATAATTGCTGTACTTTTGGATAAGATCTTGAAGCGCGTATTCAGAAAGGAAGTTTGTATAGGTTTCATCTTCGTCGTCATCTTTCAAAGACAAAATTACATCTGTGCCGTGAGTTAAACGCATAGAAGGCTCAATTGTGTAGCCTTCAATTCCGTCGCTTTCCCAAGCGTAGGCTTCTTCTTCACCGTATGCGCGTGAAACAACGCGAACACTTTTTGCAACCATGAATGAAGAATAAAAACCAACGCCAAACTGACCAATAATATCAACGTCTGCGCCCTGGCTTTCTGCGTTTTCCGATTTGAATTCCTGGCTGTCGGAATGAGCGATTGTGCCAAGGTTTTTATCCAATTCATCTTTTGACATACCAATGCCGTTATCGGAAACAACAATTACACGCGCGTCCTTGTCAAAAGATACGTGAATGGAAAGATCATCTTTTTCAACTTCAATTGAAGAGTCTGTTAGGCTCTTAAAATAAAGTTTGTCCACAGCGTCTGACGCATTTGAAATAAGTTCGCGCAAAAAGATTTCTTTGTTTGTGTAAATTGAGTTAATCATCAAATCAAGAAGCTTTTTGCTTTCTGTTTTAAATTTCCTCATAATTTGCCTTTCTAGCTCGCCTTTACAACGGCTACATGCGCCGTCTTGTTCCAAAAAAATACACCTGCGCGCTTTCTGCTTATTTGTAGCAAAATTAGCAGTCGCAGGCTTTGAGTGCTAACGGTATTTTAGTTCTAGCAACATCTGTGTCAAGCAAGAAGACACCAGAACGAAAAACCGTAAACTTCCTGAAAACTTTGTGCACATTGGATGTGTTGTGTGCCTCGCAAACTCAATTTTTTTATGCCAGCTAACATCTTTGCAAGCCGCGAAGTTATATAATTGCCAAGTTTATAAAATACCTACTAGAAAGACATTCACATGAAAGGCTTCATTAACGAATTTAAAGAGTTCATCAATCGCGGAAACGTTGTAGATTTAGCTGTTGCTGTTGTAATTGGCGGTGCATTCACTTCAATTGTAAATTCCGTAGTAAACGACCTTATCATGCCACTTATTTCCCTTCTTACAAGCGGCATTGACTTCAGTGAAATGAAAATCCTTTTAGGCGAAGGTGAACACGCCGCGGCATTTACTTACGGAAATCTAATCAATGCAATTATCCAGTTCATCATTGTTGCACTTGTTGTCTTTCTTATTGTTAAGGCCATCAACAAGGCAAAAGATGTCACCAAAAAAGACGAACCAGAAGCCGAAGAACCGCCAACATGCCCTTACTGTTTGGAAGAGGTAAAAGAAGGCGCCACACGCTGCCCGCACTGTGCAGGTGAATTCAACGAACCAGCTGCTCCTAAGAAAAAAGCAACTACAGAAGAAGCCGCTGAATAAAAAAGCTAGAGCAATAAACCGCTTGTGTAAAAGACAAAAACTACCGAACAGGCTCATTTCATGAAACTGCTAGTACTTAATGGACCAAATCTCAACTTCCTAGGAATTCGCGAACCTGAAATCTATGGAGCGCAAACCTATGATACGCTTTGTGAAATGGTTTGCGAACACGCAAAAACGCTTGGCATAGAAGTTGAGATTTTCCAATCTAATCACGAAGGCGCTCTTGTTGATAAAATCCAAGATTCCTACCAAAAAGTTGATGGAATAGTTTTTAACCCTGCCGCATACACACACACTAGCGTTGCCTTGTTAGATTCGCTAAAAGCGGTTGCAATTCCTACTGTAGAAGTGCACATTTCCGCAGTTGAAGAGCGCGAGGGTTTTCGCCAGATTAGCTATGTACGCAGTGCATGCATTGCAACTATTACAGGGCATGGCTTTAACGGCTACCTTGAGGCAATGGACATTTTGGTTTCGCATTGTAATAAGCTACAATAGGGAAAGCTCCAAGACAACGGAAAACCAAAACATATAGCCAACGCAAGGTAAGCGCCATGAGTAAACCAGAACAATCTAATAAACAAAATGACGCCGAAAAAGGCAATCCTCTTTCTACTGTCAAAAATGACATTCAAGACACACTACAGGATATTCGCGAAGAACAAAGCGAAGCTATAGAAGAAATCAAAGACAGAGGGCGCGTCATAAAAGAAGAAGACAATCGCGTCTCCGAAAAAAAGGTTGCACTGCCATTTCGCATTTGGGGTGCGCTTTCCGTAGCAATTGGCGTTATAAGTGTTCCAGTTGATATTTTAATCATCGTCATATTGACACTAATGCTTACAAACTATGACTTTGCGCAGCAGTTTGAATGGAATGTTTCTACGCAAGCTATTGTTTTAGAGGCGCTAAAGGTTTTAGTAAGCTTAATACTTACTCTGCAATTTATTGTTTTTGGTATTCGCATTCTTAAAAACAAACGCAGAGGTGCTGCGCGCCAAGCAAATGTAATGACAGGGTTTTCTGCCATAAACTTTGTTTTGAGCTTAATGGTTTCTGGTTTTACCTGGTCAAGCTTTTATGACCTAGTTGTCACAATAGTGCTCATAGTTATGTCTTCTTATTTGGATCCGTCTCTTAGAGAAGAGCGCATCCTGCAGCGTAAGTTGCTCGCATTAGAAGACAAAGCGGCGGCAGAAGAAGGAACCCTTGGCTTAGACCCAACAGGAAAAGGATACATCACCCTAAACTTTTTCAATATCTTTTGGATTTTTGTTGTTGCATGCGTTGTTGGTTTGCTGTTTGAATCACTTGCGTGCCCCCTTCTTAACGGCGTCATTGAAAACAGAACAGGCATGCTCTGGGGGCCATTTAGTCCAATATATGGCGTAGGCGCAACATTGATGACTATGGCGCTTAATCGTTTCTACAAAAAACACTGGACTATCATCTTGATAGTAAGCGGATTCATTGGCGCCGCATTTGAATATGTAGCTAGCTGGTTTTTCCAGTTTTCATTTGGTATTTTGGCATGGGACTATTCCGGAGAATTCCTAAACATAGACGGAAGAACAGACTTGCTTCACATGATAGTGTGGGGAATTTTAGGTCTGTGGTGGATTAAGTGTTGTCTGCCTTTCCTGCTTAAGCTCATCAACAAAATCCCGTGGAACTGGCGCTATGCCATAACTAGTGCCGCCGCAGCGTTCATGCTTGTAAACGCGTGCATGACGCTAATGTCTTTTGAATGCTGGTTTGAACGTCAATCTGGTATTTCCCCAGATACTCCAGTTGCCACTTTCTTTGACAAATACTATGGCGACGAATTTATGGAATCACACTTCCAAACAATGAGCATAGACCCGCAAAGAGCAACTCGCCAATAAGAATTGCTATGCTTTGAACTACAATACGAAGCGCAAAAATTAGCACGCAAATTCAAGGAACACAATGAGCATAGACACAGCAACAGGCAAAGAGGCGCCTGCAGAATTATCATCGGAACGCGTTAAAGATATATTTTCTAGCATCGCTAAAAAATACGAGCGCTTTAACGCAATATCAAGCTTTGGTGCATACAAAATCTGGCTTGCTGGCATGATGAAACAAGCGCCAATCTCAAGCGATGCAGACGTACTTGACATTGCAGGCGGCACCGGTGATGTAACTTTTAGCGTTGCACGCGAAAAAAAGCCGGCGCATATTCAATGCACAGACCTAGTTGGTGAAATGCTTGATGTTGCACGTATGCATGCTGCAGAAGGTGCCGCCGGAAGTGTTCCAGTAGATTTTGAAATTGTAGATGCGCAGGAAATCCCATATAAGGACGAAAGCTATG
>CAZRFO010000068.1:0-7068 GCA_964599515.1 uncultured Eggerthellaceae bacterium
GCGCTTTTCAAGAAGTTTGCGTTCGCGTTCGCTAACAAAGCCTTTAAGTGCTTTAACTAGTGAATTGCTTGTGCGCTCAGTCAAAAACTTACTTGATTGAACAACATCTATAAGCATTGTAACTTCGGAAAGAGAAAGTTCATTTGATTCAATAGCATATTCAACAGGAGCACGTTGATACATTTTAATGTCATAGCCAAAATCACGAAGCACTTTTATGTCGCGATAAATTGACTTACGCTCTGCATTAATTCCATGTTCACCAAGTTTTTCAATGATTTGAGTCATTGTTAAACCCTTTTGTGAATCGGTTTCTTGTTCAAGCATTCGTAAAAGATACAAGAGCTTCAATTTTTGCTTATTTGCGTCAGCCACGTTAACCCTTCTTTCAAAGATTATTCATTCGTGATTTATATATTGGATTGACGGCATTCTAGGAACTTGTCAAAAAAAATAAACCCTTTTAATAAAAGATTAAAGTGAAAAGCACAAAAATACAACAAATGGGCAGTTTTATCTGTTTTAACTGCCCATTTGCGTTTCTAATATGTTGGTAGTGCACTATTAATTGTGCTAGCCTATTTCACATCCAACAGCCTACTTTGCTGCCCAAATCCGCATGCGCTTTCTTATATGTATGTAGCGTCAGCGCAAACCGGCACTACAGCAACTTGTCCACATCAAGAGGTGGCTCAACTTTGCAGGTGTATTCGCCAAGGCCTTCCAAATCAATAAACACGTGGCTTCTGTCTACAAGGTCTCCACTTACAGCGTGTTGTGCAATGCGGTCAACAATTTCCTTTTGAATGAGACGCTTTAACGGGCGTGCACCATAAACCGGGTCAAAGCCGTCAATTGCCAGCTGCTGCATAACCGCAGATGAAACATCCAAAGTAATGCGGCGAGCCTCAAGGCGCTTGCGAACATCCTTCAATTGCAACTCAACAATTGGTTCCATGTCTGTAATGCTAAGCTCATGGAACGTGATGATGTCATCAATACGGTTCAAGAACTCTGGGCGGAAGGTCCCGCGCAATGCATCGTCAATCTTCATTTGGAATTCGGCCATACGAGCAACCATGTCTTCTGTGCTCATTTGCGCCAAATCCTCAAGAGTTTCGCCTTCTTTGCTTGCCTTGCCAGTCGTTGGAGAACCTGGACGCAAGTACTGGCTACCAACATTGCTTGTCATGATGATGACAGCATTCTTGAAGCTAACCACGCGGCCTTGGCCATCTGTCAGGCGGCCATCGTCAAGCACTTGAAGCAACACGTTAAACACATCTGGGTGAGCCTTTTCAATTTCGTCAAGCAAGATAACGCTGTATGGACGCCTACGAACAGCCTCTGTAAGTTGCCCGCCTTCATCGTATCCAACATATCCTGGAGGAGCACCAATCAAGCGCTGAACGCTAAACTTTTCCATGTACTCAGACATGTCAATACGAACCATGGCTTTTTCGTCATCAAATAGCACCTCTGCCAGCGCTTTTGCAAGCTCGGTTTTACCAACACCTGTTGGACCCAAGAACATAAAGCTACCAATTGGGCGCTCAGGGTCAGAAAGCCCAGCGCGGCTTCTGCGGATAGCTCCCGCAACTGCGCTAACTGCTTCATCCTGGCCAATGACGCGTTCATGCAACTTGTCCTCTAAGCCTGCAAGCTTTTGCATTTCGCCTTGCATCATCTTTTGAATTGGAATACCAGTCCAAGCAGAAACAACCTCTGCAATGTCTTCTTCGGTTACTTCCTCTTTAAGAATGGCTCCACTTTCTTGCTTTTCAACAAGAGTTGCCTCGGCATCATTTAACTGTTTTTGCAAGCCAGGAATTACAGAATAGCGCAGTTCAGAAGCTCGCGACAAATTGCCTTCGCGCATCGTACGATCTTCTTCAAGCTGTGCATTTTCTAGTGCAACCTTTAGTTCCTGTACGTTTACAATGACGTCTTTTTCGTTTTGCCATTCCGCCTTGCGCTGGTCAAGTTTTTCCTGCGCAGAAGCAATTTCTTTGCGCAAGTTTTCCAAGCGCTCTTTGGATGCTTCGTCTGTTTCCTTCATTAACGCATGCTCTTCAATTTGCATTTGCGTAAGCTTGCGCGCAGAAAGGTCAATGTCTTCTGGCATGCTATCAATTTCTATGCGAAGGCGGCTTGCTGCTTCATCCATCAGGTCAATTGCTTTGTCAGGCAAAAATCTGTCCGAGATGTATCTGTTAGAAAGCTCTGCCGCAGAAACAAGTGCGCTATCCGTAATACGAACGCCATGGTGGATTTCGTATTTTTCCTTCAAGCCACGCAAAATTGCAATTGTATCTTCAACGGAAGGTTCTCCAACAACAACCGGCTGGAAACGACGCTCCAACGCAGCATCTTTTTCAACATACTTGCGGTACTCATCTAGCGTTGTAGCACCAATCGCGTGAAGTTCGCCACGTGCTAGGGCAGGCTTTAGCATGTTGCCAGCGTCAAGCGAGCTATCTCCGCTTGTACCAGCGCCAACAATAGTGTGCAGCTCGTCAATGAACAAAATGATGCGGCCTTCCGCCTGCTTCACTTCACGAAGCACAGCCTTTAGACGGTCTTCAAATTCACCACGGAACTTTGCACCAGCCATCATTGCACCAAGGTCAAGCGAAATAATGTCGTGGTCGCGCAAACTTGTAGGCACATCGCCTGCAACAATACGCTGTGCTAAGCCTTCCACTATTGCTGTTTTGCCAGTTCCAGGCTCGCCAATTAGCACAGGGTTGTTTTTTGTTCTACGTGAAAGCACCTGGATAGTACGTCTAATTTCCTCGGAACGTCCAATTACAGGGTCAAGCTTTCCTTCACGCGCTAACTGCGTTAAGTTTTGCCCGTATTGCTCTAGCGCCTCAAACTGGGCTTTTTCAGTCTGGCTTGTTACGCGAGTATCTCCGCGGAGCGCCTCATAGGCTGCCTCGATATTTTTGCGAGTAACACCTGCGGCATTTAAGATTTTGCCTGCAGCCGTTTTATCTTCTGAAAGACCTATGAGCAAGTGTTCGCTGGTCACGTAGCTGTCACCAAGTTTTTCTGCAGCCTTTGTAGCTGTGTCAAAAACCTTCATGAAGTCGCTGCCTGGCATAGACATTCCATTCATTCCACTTGTCTTTGTGCCAGTGTTAACTTCTTCGTTAACTTGCCTGCCAAGTGTTACTGGGTCTGCGCCAATGCGCTTTAGTATTGCCGATAAGTTGTTTTCCGATGCGTCCAACAACGCTTTTAACAGGTGAATTGGATTCACAACAGGCGCATTAGCGTCTCCTGCAATTCCAAGTGCAGCCTGCATGGCCTCTTGAGCCGTCAATGATAATTTGTCTAATCTCATAATCCCTCTCCTAACTGGGGAAAGTAACGCACAATTGCCGCGCCACCAGGTACCCCAACAAGCGAGTTTACATTTTCGCGCGTTTCCAATTCATGCACGCGGTCTGCCAATCTACGCACGCGCTTGTGTAGATCGTCAATTTCTGAATCGCGTTCATCAAGTCGACCTTGCAAATCAAGGATGCGAATAACTCCGGCAAGGTTGATGCCTTCTGCAGTAAGTTCATTGATTAACGACAATCTCTCAATGTCTGCCTGCGAATACATACGTGTATTGCCGCTTGTACGCTGTGGCGTAACTAAGCCTTTTTGCTCGTACGTGCGAAGTGTTTGCGGATGCATTCCGGCAAGTTCCGCAGCTACACCAATCATGTAAACCGGTCTATTTTTATCGTTTAACATTGCCATTTCCTTGAGTCTTTCGGTCTATAACATGCGCCGCAACAACCACTGATGGAATTACCATTTCCTTGGTTCTTCTTCTGTTGCCGCCAGATAATCTTCCATTGCCTTACGTTGGCCTTCGTTTAGTGTTTTTGGGAGCACTATATGCAGGCGAATGCGCAAGTTTCCTTTGCCGGCGTCTTTCTTCCCAGCTTTTGGCGCGCCCTTGCCCTTTACAAGAAGCTCGGACCCTTCTACTGCACCGCTTGGGATTTTTACGCGAACCTTAGTGCCTTCTGGCGTTGGCACAACAATGCTTGCTCCAAGTGCAGCTTCTGCTGGAGTTACAGGAGTATTCACAATAACGTCTGCGCCATCACGTTCAAAGTAGTCGTGCGGTTTGATTTCAAGAGCTACAAGCAAGTCGCCATTTCCGCCAGCACCTTGTGCGCCCTTACCTTTGTAGCGAAGACGCGAACCATCAACTGCTCCGGCAGGAACTTTAACGGTTATCTGCTGTTTTTCGCTTGAGCCTTGCTTCTTGATGCTGATTTTCTTTTCTACTCCAGAAAAAGCCTCGTCAAAGCTGATTGCCAGCTTCACGTTTACATCTTTGCCCTTTGCAGGAGCAGAAGATCCGCATCCGCCGCCGCAACCTCCGCCACAGCCCGATTGTCCTTGCGAGCCTGCGTTGCCAAAGCTGCTTCCGCCAAAACCCGAGCCGCCAAAGCCACTAAAGCCTGAACCGCCAAAACCGCCAAATCCACTAAAGGCGTCTGCTCCTTGGCCTGCATTTGCGCGCTTTCCTCCGCCAAAATCCCAGTTTGTTCCAAAGACTCCTTCGCCTTTGCGAATGCTGTCCAAGATTTCAGACCAGCTACCAAAGTTGCTGAATATGTCTCCGATGTCTGCGCCTCCGGCGCCGCCCCAACCACGTGGTATTTGGTTTTCGTTGGCTGTGCCATACTGGTCGTACAAGTTGCGTTTTTTGTCATCGCTTAAGACTTCGTATGCTTCGTTGATGTCTTTAAAACGCTCTTCGTCGCCACCTGCGTCCGGGTGATTTTCACGCGCTAGCTTTCTGTACGCCTTTTTTATTTGGTCGGTCGTAGCTTTTTTATCTACGCCTAATATTTTGTAATAATCCGGTGTTGCTGCCATAGATGCTTCACCTCCTAAAGATAAGGCAGGCCCGAAAGCCCGCCTTCTATCAAGCGGGAAACCCCGCGTCCATTACTTCATTTTTTCTTGCTGTTCGAAACACTACTACGCAATACTTTATTCCTCTTCTGGCTTTTCGCGCTTCGGACCGCCAGTTGCAACAGTCACCATTGCTGGGCGAATAATCTTAATACCAAGTTTGTAGCCCTTTTGGAAAACAGATGCTACTGTTTCATCTGGCACGCTTGTATCTTCAACCATCTGGACCGCCTGTGCCACAAGCGAATCATATGCTTCCCCAACAGGGTTTATAACTTCTACGCCGTCTTTTTCAAGCGTATCAACAAGCTTTGAATAAACGGCTTTTATGCCATCTAGCAGGCCTTTTTCGCCATTTTTAACGCCATAATCAATGGTACGCTCAAAGTCGTCCAAAACAGGAATCAAACTAGAAATGATTTTCTCGTTTGCTTGCTTTTTGGCTTCTGCCTTTTCTTCAGTCATCCTGCGCCTATATGTATCCCATTCAGCATGTAGGCGAAGATACTTATCGTTTGCTTCCTGCAGCGCCTCTTGTGCCTTTTTCAGCTCTTCAGCAAGCCCTGCTTCTGCTTCAACTTCCTCTAGCAGTTCGTCAACTTTTTCTTCGCTGCTAGCGTCATCTGCTTCTTCTGCTTCCTCTATGATTTCAGCTTCTACGCTTTCTGCATCCGAGCGGAGGGTCTCGGATGCAGGAGCGTCATTTGCGACTTGAGAGGAGGAGTTGTCGCAGTTGTTATCTTCAAGCGGTGCCTTTTCCGTATCTTTTTCGGTCATGGCACTACTCCTTATCGTCATCTACAACTTCGTAATCTGCCTCAATTGGGCCATCATCGTTGCCGCCTTGTGGTGCCGCGCCTGCGCCTTCGCCAGCTGCAGCTTCATTTGAGTAAGCAATTTCTGCCAACTTATAACCTGCTGCTTGGAGTTTTTCCATTGCAGCTTTGATAGCGTCAATGTCTGTTCCTTCTAATGCCTTGCGAGCTTCTGCAATCGCATCTTCTGCAGCTTGTTTTGCATCTGCAGGAACTTTATCTCCAAGCTCAGAAATTGTTTGCTCTGTTGCATTTGCAAGTGAGTCACATTGGTTGCGAACATCTGCTTCTTCCTTGCGGCGAGCATCTTCTTCTGCATGAGACTCTGCATCTTTAACCATGCGATCAACTTCGTCATCGGAAAGTGCGGTAGAACCACTAATTGTGATTTGCTGCTGCTTGCCAGTGCCTAAGTCCTTTGCAGAAACGTTCACGATGCCGTTAGAGTCAATGTCAAATGTAACTTCAATTTGCGGAACGCCACGACGAGCTGCAGGAATTCCAGTAAGTTGGAAACGACCAAGCGTCTTGTTGTCTGCAGCCATAGGACGTTCGCCCTGAAGAACATGAATCTCAACAGCTGTTTGGTTATCTGCAGCGGTTGAATAAATTTCCTTCTTGCGTGCAGGAATTGTGGTGTTACGGTCAATCATCTTGGTCATAACGCCGCCTAGAGTTTCTACACCAAGTGAAAGAGGCGTTACGTCCAACAAAACAATGCCTTCAACGTCGCCAGAAAGAACGCCACCTTGAACAGCTGCACCCATAGCAACTACCTCATCTGGGTTAACAGACATGTTTGGTTTCTTGCCTGTCATGCGCTCTACAAGGTCTTGAACTGCTGGCATACGAGTTGAGCCGCCAACCAAAATAACTTCGTCAAGGTCGCCTGCTTTAAGTCCAGCATCTTTAAGAGCTGTTTCTACTGGAGTCTTGCAACGGTCAAGCAAGTGCTTGGTGATGCGTTCAAACTCTGCACGAGAAAGCGTGTAGTCAAGGTGCTTTGGACCATCTGCGTCCATCGTGATGAATGGCTGGTTGATGTTAGTTTGAGTTGTTGAAGAAAGCTCAATCTTTGCGCGTTCTGCAGCATCTTTCAAACGTTGCAATGCCATTGGGTCTTTACGAAGGTCAATGCCATTGTCTGCCTTGAACTTGTCTGCCAGCCAGTCAATGATGCATTGATCCCAGTCATCGCCACCAAGGTGGTTATCGCCAGAAGTTGAAGCAACTTCAAAAACGCCATCGCCCAACTCAAGGATGGAAACATCAAATGTACCGCCGCCAAGGTCGTATACCAAAATCTTTTCGTCCTTGTTTA
>CAZRFO010000069.1:0-7026 GCA_964599515.1 uncultured Eggerthellaceae bacterium
GGGTAAACACGGCACAAAGCCAAGCGTTGCTTCAGCAAGCCTTCTGCAGGGTAAGTAAGAACGATTTTAACGCCTTTGTCTGTAGTTTGAACTTCTTTGATAAAGGAAAGGAATGACTTATATGTGTCGTTTGCCATTTCAACTTCAATAGCATTCTTTACGTCGGCTGGTGTAACATCAGAACCATCGTAGTATTTAGCGTCAGCGCGAAGGTCAATGGTGAATTCTGTGTCAGAAACCTTAACAGGGTCACCGGCTGCCAATGCGGCATAAGGCTCGTTGCCATTCGCGTAATCAAGGTCGTACAAAGCCTCGCAGCAGTGGCAATAAGCAGCCATAACAGCAGCAGCACTTACGCCAACAGGAGTGTATGCATTTGAGGTTGCATATGCGATGCCTGCGTTAATGGTTCCGCCACCAGTGAATGTTTGTTCAGATGATGAATCGGAAGTGTCACTGCTGCTCTTTGAAGAGCCGCAAGCAGACAACCCTACCACAATTGCACCTGCGGAAGCTGTTAAGCCCGCAATGAATGTGCGCCTTGAAACCTGAACTTCTTTCATAAAAACTCCTTTGAACGGATGGGTATTCCCCTTTAAAATACCCGAACTGAAACACATATTTATTGTGTGCGATGAACACAATAAACTTCATGTGTTTTTGACAATCCTAGATTATGAATGTTTTGCGCGTTTCATTCAATAAAAAAATTAATTTTTTTATCCTTTAGATTAAGCAGCAAAAATAGTCAAGAAGGTAAAAATGGGAAGCGGCAAGAAGAAAAAGAAGAGTCCAGTAAACAAAATGCATGCGAAAGTGCTGGTAGTTGGTGCTGGCATTGCTGGAACCTGTGCGGCAGTAAGCGCAGCTGAAACGCTGTGTTTAGGAGAATGTGTTGGCGAAGCAGGCGAAGGAGCATCGTATGCGAGCATTGTTGCAGCTGAAGATGCCGCTGTAGCGGCGGTTGGCTCTGGCGCTGCCGCTACAAAGACAACAAATCAGAAAAAGGAGAAATCCGTACCTGTGTTGCTGGCAAGCAACGGACCTGTGTTTTCTGGCTCAAGTTTTTTTGAGGGAACGTGGGGCTTAGGGCTTATTGCGCCTGTTGACAGTATCGATGAAGAAGACTTAGCTCAAACCATTTTGCGTGTGGGAGAAGGCGTTGCAAACGAAAAGCTGGTTCGCAGTTTTGTAGCAGGAATTCGCCCTTCTATTGAACGCCTGAAATCGTGGGGCGTTTCCTTGAAACAGGCAAGCGAAAGTGCACTTGAACAGCGCGAATACATTCCCTGTTTTGACCACAAGCACCGCGCGTGGAATGGCATAGAGCGAAAGCCCTATGTGCACGCAATGAGCGAGCGCATTTCTGCTGCAGGCATTACCGTAAAAAGCGGCTGGGAGCTTTTAGATATAGATGCAGAATCGCGCGTTGCTACTTTTTTTGCACGGGAAGAAGACGGCGTTACTGCGACTCAAAGCGCAGGCGCGCCAGCAAAAGAAACTTGTTTTCGTGCTGCAACATGCAGCAAAGTTGCAGAATGTGGCAAAGCGGTTGAGCCCTGCTTTGTGCAAGTACACTACGATGCACTAGTATTGTGCACAGGTGGTGCAAGCAGTCTATTCACCCGCCATCTTACGAAAGACGATTGCTGCGCCACCGTACAAGGGCTTGCGCAACTCGCCGGGTGCCAGCTTACCAACATGGCGTTCATGCAATTTATGCCCGGCATAATTTCTCCTGTTCAAGGTGTTGTTTTCAACGAAAAAACCTTTCGTTTTATGGCGCTTGACCAGCGTGTTCAAGAAGCACTTGGCGGCAAGCAAGAAACCCAGCGGCTTTTGGATATGCGCAGCACCTATGGCCCCTTTACCTGCCGGCTGGAATCGTGCGCCATAGATTTTGCCATTGCACAAGCAGAAAAACAGAATGCGATTGAAGAAGTGCCTGGGGACGCGGATAGCACGTCAAGTACTCGTGCTGCAGGTACAGCAAGTACTACAAGTCCGGAAAGTGCGGATAGCACGACAAATACTGCGAGCGCGCAAGGCCTTACGCTTCTTCCCAAATTTGAAAACATTGAAGCGTTGCCCGAATTTGTGCAAACGTATTTGAGCTGGCTCAAAGATGAGGCTGGTGTGAATGAATACGCGCCATTGAGCATTGCCATGTATGCTCACGCAAATAACGGGGGCATTGCCATTGACCAGTATGGATACACAGGCATTCCTGGAATTTTTGCAGCTGGAGAATGCACCGGCGGCATGCACGGCGCAGATAGATTAGGAGGACTCTCCAGCGCAAATGGCCTTGTGTTTGGCATGCGCGCGGGTGAAAGTGCTGCCAAGTTTGTGCGGGAAGCGGAAACGGCTGAAACAAATGGCGCAACAAGCGCTGGCGACATGACTAGTGTACGCGGCAACGAAACGGCAGGTACAGACGGCGCCGCAAACACACACAGTGGCGAAGCAACATGCACAGACGGCGCGGCAGCACCAGTCACTTCCCCTTCACTTCCTTCATGGATGCGCTGCGCATCGCAGGAAGCAACGCTCATCAACCAAGAACTTTCGCGCGTTATGGATGAATCGTGCATGATTGTGCGAGAAAAAGTGCAGGTAGAGCGCGCACTCGCGCGCATTGATGAACTTAGCGCCAAACTTGAAAGCAGCCTGCAAGAAATAAACAACGAAACAACAGAACACCCATTAACTCCCGCAGAGGTCAACGCTGCAGCGAAAACCCGCACCGTGCAACTGCGCCTACTCACCGCGCGCGCCATGGTAGAAGATATTTTGCAACAGCCTCAAAGCCGCGGTTCGCACTACTGGAGTAATTAAACTCTTTTGCTCACGTTTGCGCTTTTTGCTTCAGTTTATGCGTGTTTAACTATGCACTCTGGTGTGCTTAATGTTTTCCGCAGACTAAACACCAAGAGCTACTGGTCAATGGAGAGTAAGTGCATCCTTCGCACGTGCGTTTATCGCAATGGCGCTGTGATTCTGGAGCGCATGCAAGTTCTGGATAGCCAGTGAATTCCACCTGTGCGCTTTCCATACAAGCGCACACCATAGTGGAAATTTGCTTCATGCCAAGTGCGGTGGGGTGTGTGTTGTCAACCGATTCGTAATCAATGTTGAATCCGCGAATATCTGCCACATGCGCGTAATCGCCTGCTTCTGCAACACACGCGCGAATGGCACTATTGTATTCATCCAGGTCAATACCACGAACACTATAGATAAATGGCGCTGGTTTTGCTGTGCTCGCCGTATCCGCGATAGCCGTACCTGCGCTAGCCGTACCCGTGTTAGCCGCACTCGCGCTCGCCGTACCTACGCTCGCAGCACTTGCACTTAATGCGCTTTCCGCATCTTTACTTGTGCTTGACGTTTCTGCACTTACACTCTCTGAATTGCCAACACAGTCATTTTCATTAACAGAGCAGAACCCTTCCATAACAGCAGGTGAAAGCGTCAAACACCAAAGCTGCGCTTCTGGCGCAACAGCATGAATGTTTCCAAGCATGGTTGCATATGCTTGCTTGAAGCGCTGCAGTGCATCTGTGGTTACAGTAAAGGCAACGGGAACCTGCCCGCCAAGCGCTTCAGGCTCTGCGGTGCGGGATGCGCTACCTCCCATAACTTGATTTGTTGCGCCACCCCACCCGTAATCATTGATACCCATGAATACCAGCACCACTTGCGGATTTTCACCAGCACTTTTGCCAACCAACACGGCAGCTCGTTTGGGGCTGCATCCAGCCGGGAAACCAAAGCCTTCTACTGTCGAGCCTGAAAACGAAGCATTCCCTACCAAATGTCCACCAAAATGCTCGATAACTTGCCCCCACCAGGTGTCTTGCATGTGTTTCACGCCAGGAATAGAAACTTCGCCCTCGTAGTGACAGCGCCAACCATGCGGGATGTATCCGCCTAGCGTACTTATGGAGTCTCCCATAACAGAAAAGCCGGCATTTGTTGGAATCCCCGCTTTTTCGCACGCCTGTTTGACCATCTTGCTATTTAATGAATTAGCAAATGAAGCAACGGCAGAAGCATTATCATCACCTTTAGCGTTGCATTTATTATTGCTACAACTTGAACTTGAATGCATGTGAACCTTTCTTTCTATGAACTAGACACCATAATAATACCGAAAGGTTTTCATTGTGTCTTTAACACCGCTTTCTCAAATTTTCCCGGCTGAATTAACTTGCACATTCACTAGCAATATTTGCTGTTTATATGCTAACATAGTAAAAATTTTCATTTTTGAGCGTGCTAGTGCAGGCGCAAGCAAAAATGCGCCACAGGCGCAAACCAAGCACAGCGGCTACAAGCTGCAGTTGCTAGCAAGCGCGCCACCTGAAAACTGAATATTTGATAAGTTCCCTAATCGTGTTTGACTACGAAGAGGCACATGAGCAAACGTACACTTGATTGGATTTTAACTGCAGTAAGCAGCCAATCGCGACTAGAGAGGCGGTATCAGAAGATGCGCAAAAAGTTATTTCTATCCCTAACGGCAGCGGCAGTTATTGCCGCGATGACCTGTAGCATTGCGCTTTTCACAGGGTGCAGCAGCCAAAGTTCCAACGAAAGCAGCACCGCTACAGATTCTGGCGAACATGAAGCCATCACAATCATGGATGCACAACGCGATTATTCCGCGTTCATAGACCTTGTCCATGAAAAGTATCCGGAAATCAACATTGAAGTTGTTCCTTATCGCGGGCGTAATATGTCTGCCTACTGCAAGCAACAACTAGAAACTGGCATCATGCCAGACATCTATTCCACAACACAAGCGTGGGATGAGAGCATTCAGGCAGAAAATTTGCTTGACCTAAGCTCATACAGCGTAACCGAGCTATACAATTCTGCTCGCCTAGAAGAATATATCGTAGACGGCAGTGTGTATTTGCTCCCATTTGATTACTCTGTTTCAGGAATTTTGTGCAACAAGTCGTTGTTTGAACGCGCAGGCATAGAAATTCCAACAAGCCTAGAGCAACTAATAAATGAAACCATTCCCGCGCTAGAAGCACAAGGCATAAGTGTGTCAGAATGCTTGCTTGACCTTCCAGGCAGCGCCTTCCAATATTTCTTTAACGGGAGTTCTCCAGAAACAATGAATACTACTTCTGGCAGAGAATGGCGCGCTTCGTTCATTGACACAGAAAGTGACACTTGGGCAACCGGCAGTGAGAAAATGCAAGAAAGCGTTGATTACTTCCAACAGCTAATAGACTGCGGGCTTATTAAAAACAACGCAAACAGCAGCGACTACTCTGCAGTTTTGAACACATTCATGGAAGGAAACACCGCGTTTTTGGTAGGCACCGTTAAGCGCTTCACGCAAAATGAAGACGGCACCGGGGACCAATATGTGCTAATGCCATGGCTTTCTGAAGACGGAATAAACAACACATACATCACTAGCCCTTCACGTTTTTACGGCATAAACAAAGAATTGGCTGAATCTGGCAACGAACAAAAACTTGAAGACGCCTTGCATGTGCTAGAAGTTTTGAGTACTTATGAAGGCTATTTGGCAATTAACGGTGAAGAATCCACAAATATGTGCTCTATCAATGACTTTAAAGTTGCAGAAGATTCGCCATATTATGAAGCAGTACAGCAAGTAAATTCTGGCCATTCCATGAATATGATATACACCGGCTGGGACAATTATCTTGTTACATTTGGTGAAGCCGTTTTGAATTGGATTAAAGGCGAAGGCACCGCAGATGAAGCACTTGCCGCACTTGATGATACAAAGCGCTCAATTCGCGAAAACGGTGTAACGTATTACGCTACAGCAACTGAAGAGCTTGACACAATTCAAGCTGCAAAACTTTCTGGTCAAATGTTTATGGAAGCAACAGGTGCAGATGCAGCCCTTATTTCCTATAACGTGTACAGCCCAGAAGTTAATGCGCTTATGGAAAACTCCTATGGCGCAAACGGAAGCATCTTACCAGGTAAAATGACAGAAGAATACATTACGATCTTCTTACCAACTGGCTGGTATGACACTCTTCTAACGCTAGAGCGCACAGGTAAAGAAATCAAAGAAATGGCAGAAGCTGGCGCAGATACACGTGGCACAGGGTTCTATTACCCATACGTCTTGCAAACAGCAAATGGGCAAGATTTAGCAGACGATGAAACTTACACTGTAGTTGTGTGTGGCTACAACAAAGCTGAAAAAGACACTCTTGGTCTTACAGATACAGGTATAGTTGGACTTGATGCAGCAAAGACATATTTGCAGGAAGTAGAAACTGTATCTTCTAAAACTATAGATGAGTCTTTAGTAAAATACGTAGGAACAGTGGAATAACAACCACCTAACTACAAGCAAACTCTTTGCGCCTGCACGGTAAAACGCTGTGCGGGCGCAAGGGTCGTAAAAACGGCGAAATCGTAGTTACAATATAGCAGGTAAAAAGCAGGTTCAAAGCAAGTTCATGACAAGCAACGCAGACATACAAACTGTTACGGCAAGCGTTAAAGCAAACCTCAAAAGGCGTTGGTTTATACCAGCGCTGATTGCTGTTGTAGTAGCTGCTATTTTGGCTCTTGCTGTTCTTTTTTATCAATACACACAAGAACAGCTATACCAAGAATCTGTAACGCAACTTGAAGAAACAAGCCAACAACTCTTTGAAAAACTTGACGTACAAATTGAAATTCAATGGGGATACTTAGAAAAATTGCAAGAACAAACCTTGCAGTTAAGTTCGCCAACAAATTCACTAACGTCACAAGAACTTTCAGATTTAATTGCACACTGCGAAGAAGACCTTTCACCTGTTGGCAAAAAAATATACATGCGCGCCTTAGACGAAGAGGGTTATTACTACAAAGCAGATGGAAAACAAGGACTTTGGACTGGGCTTGATAAATTGAGTGACGCCGAAAAGCAAAGTTTTCTTCTATCGGATTGGATGGATGATGAAACTTATATGGCGTTTTCTCTAAAAACCGAAGAAGATATAAGCGTAGACGGCCGCGCTATAA
>CAZRFO010000070.1:0-2436 GCA_964599515.1 uncultured Eggerthellaceae bacterium
TGAAATTGCAGCAGGCGCACATATGTATTCAATCACAAGCGCAAGACCAGTTGCAAAACCGCCAGTTCTTCCCATAGCACTTCTTGCAAATCCATAGCCCGCACCAGCCGTTGGAATTGCACTTGAAAGCTCTGCCAAGCCAAAAACTGTACACAAATACATGATGCACATGACTAACCAGCCAATGGCAAGACCAAGCCACCCACCATTTGCCATGCCGTAGTTCCAACCACTGAAGTCCCCACTAATAGTGTAGGCAACACCCAGACCAACAAGCAGCACCCATCCAACAGCGCCACCCTTGAGTGAGCGTTTTTCAAAGTATTCTGAACTTTCTATGGTGTCGTTATTTTTTGCCATTTTATTTGCTCTCCAAGTCTAGTTTTTACAGCGTTTTTTCGAAGCAGTACGCTGCGTTTTCTAATTTACGTAGCGTTTATCAAACATTTGTAACATTCTTATGTTACTTATAGCGTTCTTCTGCTGCGGCGCAATATTGTTTTGCAGCCCTATACCAAATGTAGAGCCATTCCCCTACTGGGTTTCCCATAGCCTCTTTATACATTGCCCACACGTACCAATACCATCCAACAACAGCAACAGCAGCCAGACAGTGGCGCTGCTCTTCTGGCGTAGCATCTCGTCCGTAGTAAAGAGGCAAAATTTCAAGAGTTTCTTCAACTGAATAACCGCTTCCCTGCGCAATAAAATTTCCTATATCGCACGTTGGATCTCCCATTGCGGCATATTCCCAGTCTATTAGGCGCATTTCATCGCCTTTAATAAGAAAATTTGGACCGTAAAAGTCATTATGGCAAAGCACAGGTTCGCCCGCATCTTCACGCATGTGCTGCGCAAGAACACTTATTCTGGCTTCAAGTTTTTCAAAACCATTAGGAAGCGGATAATCCATTTCGCGCAAAATACGTGCAATGTTTGTGCTTTCTTTATAGCAATCAAAGGTGTAAGGCGATGTCTTTCCGCTTGTATGCAACATGCGCGCCATTTCTAATGCGCGTTTGACTTCATCTTTGTTCTTGTAATCCAGTTCATGGCAGCCATCTATGTAACGAGAAATTTTCCAACCCTCTTGTGGCTGTTCGTATACAAAAGTGTCGTCCAGCCCAAGTTCTTTGGCAATGCCTAGCGCTACTGTTTCACCTTCTCTGTTGATTATTTCTTCTGTGCCATTACCTGGATGCCTATAAATATACTTCACGCCTTTTACTGTAAATAGAGTTGAGAGGTTTGTAAGACCAGCGTTGACTGGGTTAACTTCACTTATGTCTTCTCTTTGACAATCAAGTGTGTTGCAAATATTGTTCAAAATGCGTGAATCAACATTTGTAAAAAAGTCGCGGTCAAAGGCAATCAAGTCTGAGATGTAGTCAAACTCATAAATTGTGCCGCTTTCATATGCGCGCATATACATTGGAAGGCTATCAACATGTTCTGCAAAAACTTGCTCCCAAAGTTTATTAGCTGTTTGCGGAAGGTCATATTCTGCGGCAAGAAACTCTAAGTATTTGCTTGTAAAACCGCGATCCAAATACGCAGGTCCTTGCATGAAATAAGCATCTTCCCCGCCGCTTTTTAGACCTTTTACCTGGCCTTTATTGTCCAACACCAGAACTTGTTCGCTAGTTTTTCCGGCACTAAAACTAGCAGAACAATACGACGCGTAATTGTATTGTTGGAAAATATTTTGCGTGTAATATTGATCCGATGAAATAACATAAGTATTGCCAAGACGCTCTTTTACGCACCAAAGAGAAGAATGATTGTTGCGGTTTGCGTATTGGTTGTTCACTGCAATTTCTACTTGGAATTCATCTTCTAAGTAAAAGAAGTTTTCCTTCATGTAGCCAGTAACAACAATAATGTTAGAAATACCCGCTTCTTTAAGCTGGCGAATTATGCGCTCGATAAGAATTTCTCCGCGTACCTCAAACATAGCCTTAGGCTTTTCAAACGAAAGAGGCGCGAAACGCGTTGCCATACCTGCTGCCAAAATGACAGCGTTTTCAACCTTATACGGCGCAAGAGCTTCTATGCCGTTTTGCGTAATCTTACCATCTTCGCTTATGAACGCGTTTTCCTTAAGCTCTTTATATGCCTTGTTAACAGAACCAAGCGAAATTCCTGTTTGTTGTGCGATTTCTCTTTGCGTACAAGCCGCGTTTGCTTTTAGCGCGCGTAGAACCTCAAATTGATACTTGCTTAGCACGTTTGCCCCTGTTCAAATTTTGCCTTGCATGAAATGTTCATGAACATAATAACAAATGCAAAATGTGAACACAACTATAGTGCCGCCACGTGGTGTGCGCGGCGTGCAAGCGGCTGCGACCGTTGAAATGTACACTCAAAACAAGCACGCCGGTTGAAATGGCGCACGAAAGCAAACGCGTGGCGCACAAGAAAGAATGCGAAACATGC
>CAZRFO010000070.1:2536-6965 GCA_964599515.1 uncultured Eggerthellaceae bacterium
GCCGCGTGCGAGCGAACGGGTTCTCGCAGCGTCAAATAGCCCGTTCAGACGCGTTAGTAAAAGATTAAACGCGTATCAACGGAGCTAGTTGGCGCGAGAGGTTCTGACGAAGCCGCTAAGCGGCCTTATCGCGCCGCGTGCGAGCGAACGGGTTCTCGCAGCGTCAAATAGCCCGTTCAGACGCGTTTAATACTTTCCGTTCCCAAAAACGCCCTTAAGTACTGCGCCCATGAAGCCTTGATGCTGCTCTTCATAAGGTTTGCCTTCCAAAATGAGCCCTTCAACTTTTAGCTCACCAATGCTTTGAACTGGCACTTCATACGGGTTTCCAGAAAGTATTGCCATGTTAGCAAGTTTGCCTTCTTCAAGCGAGCCATATTCGGCTTCATCAAAGCAAGTCCAAGCGCCGTTGTATGTACACATACGTAGCGCCTCTTGCGGGGTTAAACTTTGCGTTGGAACGCTATGGTTGCATGCACGTTGCATCCACAAAATTGGGTCTGGACTTGTACAAGGAGCATCGCTTCCGGCGGAAATCACAATGCCTGCATCCATATACTTACGCAACGGGTTCAATTGAGCCGCACGTTCTTCTCCCATAATTGAAGCAAGATATACATCTGGTTCTTGCGGCCAATCAATAAAGCTTGTTTGCATTGGGAAGTGGATGCCGTATTCCGCACAAATTGCAAGCCCTTCTTCTGTTGGTAAACACGCATGGATAATACCATGGCGGTGGTCTTTTCTAGGATAGTCATCTAATGCCGCCTTGAGCGCCTTGCAAGCCTGGTCAAATGCAGCATCTCCAATGGCATGCATCTCTATTTGCAAACCTGCCCGGTTGGCCTTTTTGCAGAATTCAGTTACTTGTTCATCTGTGTAATACAAAACGCCATTACCACCAAGTGCATCCACATATGGTTCTTTCATTGCCGCATCGTGGCTGCCATAACAACCGTCTAGAGCACATGCGAAACATCCGCCAATTCTTGGAAGCTTGCGCTTTGTAGCAACCTCAATATTCATAGACTGCGGGAACACGCGCACTTGGAAACCATTTTGCGCACTTTTGCCAACCCATTTTTCTAGACTAATGTCAAGGTCTCCGGTAAAGCCAACGCCACTAACAGTGTGCACCATGCCTATGCCGTGCGCGGCTAGATAGTCCATGGCTTTTTGAATGCTAGTAATAAGACCAGGAATTGCAATGCTATTCGTAATATAGTCACTGCAAACAAAAAATGCTTCCTGGTTCATTTCTCCGGAATCTGGATGATACCCACGAAGATTTTTAACCTTTTCGTCGATTTCTTTCAAAAGAACGCTGTTAACAACACATGCGTGTCCATCGTACTTCACCATAAAGATAGGTTTATCTGGGCAAACTTTGTCAAGCTCTTCGCGCGAAAGAAGCTTACCGTCACTCACAGAATAAGGAGAAGCACCAAAAGCCACCAGTGTTTTGCTTGCAGATTTGGCATAGAAGTCTGCAACCATTTCCATGATTTCAGCATTAGATTTTGCTTCCATCACATTTAGTCCAGCGTTAAAAATAGCAAAGGACGCAAGGTGCTCATGAGTATCTACAAACGCAGGGCACAGCACATGTTCTCCAAGTTGTTCACATGGTGCGTTTGAATATTGTTCTGGAAGTTCATTTCCTACATATGCAATGCGTCCGCCTTCTTCAACTAAGTAGTGCGCAACGCTGTCATTTGCGTCAACTGTAAGAATTGTTCCCTCATAAACCTTCATAGACGGTCTCCTTGTTTTAATTTTTTGCCATATATTGCTCTTTTGGTTCAACAGAAAAGGCGCCATCGTATATAAAGGCTTTTGCGTCTTCTACAGAAACTTCTCCTTCAAAAGTGCCGCCGTAAATTGCAATGGTGAACTTGAGCTTTGCGTTTCCTAGCGGGTTTGCCTCACTCAATGCAACTGGCGCCGTAAATGTGCCGCCTTTTATTGTTACCTCTAGCGGGTTTTTAGTTGTATGCTGCGCAATTGCAAGAGCGGCACCGGTTGTAGTTATGCCACTTGTTGCAGCAGAAACAGAATATTCTTGCGCAGTAGAAGTTAATGTTCCACCGGTCACAGTAATCATTCCAGAGCGCATCTCTACAGCAGAAGTTGCACCAGTGACTCCACCACCAGAAATCACAACGCACCCCTTTTGCGGGTTATAAATTCCAGCATATGTTGTGCCTTGCACGCTTCCACCGCGAATTATTACGCGAGTGCCACCTTCTCCTGAAGAGCCAAGTCCGGAAATGCCATATTTGCCAGAAATGGTTCCGCCAAACACTGTAGCAGATGTACCATTTCCAGCTACGAAAACCCCGCTCTCTGAATTGCTGCCGCCAATGCTTCCGCCATAAATTATTGCTTGAGCACCTTGTGTTGCTGCTAGTCCATAGTGGCCATCGTTGCTTTCAAGGCGTGCGCTGTCGTGAATAAAGACACGGCATTCACCAATAGCGCTTAAACCGTGCGGCCCTGTGAGAGTTCCATAAATATGTGCGTACGATTCGTTTTGAATGATGACAGCCGCTTGAAGGTGAGCCGTAATTTGCACGTCTTGTGCAATGTATAAAGAAGCGTTATCAGACTTGCGGATTGGCTCACTATCTGGGTCTTCGTCTTTATCGTTTGCGTTTGAGCCTGTTGCACTGGTTGCGGATGCGTCGCTGTCGGATGCTCTACTGTCACTCGACGCGCTGTCGCTCGATGCGCTGTCGCTCGATGCGCCAGACTCGCCGGACTGCGCGCTAGATGCACCACCATCGCTTCCAGTTTCTGCGTCATCCGCATATTCGGTTTCAGACACAGCGCCGGCCTTCATCCAAATACCCCATTTATCAGAAGATATCGTTCCGTTTTGAACAGTCAAACTAGCGCTTGCAATTATTGTGCCTTCCGAAGAAGACAAAGTATGTCCACCTAAGTCAAGCGTAAGTTCTTTTGTAATTTCAAGACTTTTACTTAAGCTCACGTCTGCAAGTAGTTCTACCGTTTGTCCGGGTTCTGCTGCAAACACAGCAGAAGCAAGATTGTCATATGTGGCTCCGCCAACACGTGCTTTCGCTGTAGCGGAATTGTCTGCACCAGCAGTCGCAGGACAAATAAATGCGCACAAAGCAGCAAGCGCAAAAACAAACGCAAATGCAGACGCAAAAACAAAAGACGCCCTTGCGCTATTACTTTTTGTTCGCGCAACTATTTTTCTTTGTAGTAGAGCATGCAATGGCAAAATCCCTCAAAATTTTCATCTTTAATTTGCTGTTTAAATTCTTTGCACATACACTTGGTATCTGCCGATTTTTCCAATTTACAAGGACAGTACCCATCGTTGCGGCGCAAACCTTCACGAACCGCCTCAACAATTTGTGCATCTGGGTTTTCATATACACGCATAATTTTTGCTTTCCTTGCTTATGTTTTATGCAAATTTTTGCTTAGCCTCAAGTTGGCACATATTCTTAGATTTTGAAAAAGCACATTTACGATATGCCAATTTCAACAGGTGTAATATTTAAAACTTCAGAATTTCCATGCAGGTCTTCATAGATTGTAACAACTACTAGGCTGTATGGGTCATCTGCGGCAGAAACTGTTTGCACGCACAAAAATGCATAATTAGTTCCAGAAACTACTTGTGTGCCAAGCAATGCGATAGGCTCAAAACTTGCTCCCATGTATCCAGCAGTAGCAGATTCAAATACTGCCAAATCATCTTGCGGAATTGCCAAAGCAGCATAGTTTCCAGCCAGGCTCCACCCACCAACAATAACGTTTTCAACTGAAGTTTCATCTGTTGTTTGCGCGCTGCTTGAGCTTGAAGAATCTGAATCTGAACCTGAAGAGCTTGAAGAACTTGAAGAACTTGAATCTGAGCTTGATGCGCTACTATCAGTTTGACTTTGCGTTTTTTCTTTTACATCAAGCTGCGTTTTGTCGGAGTTGCCCGAAGAATTCCCAGATGTACTTTCATTTGATGAGCAAGCGCTTAATCCAGCAAGGGCTAAACATGCCGATAAAACTACAGACGCAACAAGTGTTTTCTTTTTCATAAGTATTCCCTTTCAAAAAGGTTCTTTGCTTTGGCAAATTGTATCAGGCAGAACGCTATTTTGTGTAAATAACAAAATGTTTGCATTAATATGAAGCAAGGAAAAACATTGTTATAAAAGCAAAACGGACATATCCGCATAAATGTAAGGTAAATCCAAACTTTTGCTATTTCTGGGACAAAAGTTCGAGTTTAGGGCATAGTTTAAAAGCAATTAAAGTTTTCCAATCACCTACACACGCTGCTGACCTGCGGTTTTACAAATTGCGTTTTCGTAAGAGACGCAAAACGAAGTAATTTTATGCCCTAAACGGCGAGTTTTGTCCCAAAAACAACCGATTTTCGTCTTTAGCTATAGCG